>JBLHZH010000246.1:0-4336 GCA_047629695.1 Rhodoferax sp. | reverse complement strand
CAGGTCAAGTCATGGCCAGCGTCAGAGCGGAAATGGCGGGTGCGTAGCCGCAGGGGCATGACCAGCTCATTACTGACCATGATGGAGATCGTAATGGTTTCCACAATCACCATGCCGGTGGCCGCCGACAGCCCTCCAACAAAGGCAAATAAAGGCAAAGAGGGCGAGCGCATGTTGACCGGCGGCCAGCGGTAGCGACAGCACAAAGTTGTCGGCATTCATTTGCCCCGGACCAAAATACAGCAGACCGCCCAAGGCAATCGGCAGCACAAACAGATTAATCAGCAGCAGGTGCAAGGGGAACACCCAGACGGCGCGGCGCAAATGGCTTTCGCTCACGTTCTCGACCACCATGATCTGAAACTGCCGGGGTAAAAAATAACCAAAAACATCGACAACAGAGTCAACACAAACCACTGCGCCCAAGAGAAGCCCCCCACCCTGCTCCAGCCGCAGCTGCGAGTCCACCGCCGAGTTGGCGCGAGCCCGGGCAAACAAATCGGTGAAGCCATCAAACAGGTCATAGACGACAAACCGGCCGACCGCCAGGAACGCCATTAGTTTGACTACTGACTCAAAGGCAATCGCTGCCACCACGCCCTCGTGCCGCTCGGCGGAGTCGAGGTGGCGGGCCCCAAACACCATGGCAAAACCGGCCAGTGCCAGCGAGACATAAAACGCACTGTCGCGGCTCCAGTGCAGGGGCGTGACCAGCGTGTCACCCAGGCCACCGGGGGGGGCCAGCAGGCCATAACCGGCCGAGACGGCCTTGAGTTGCAACGCAATATAGAGAGTGATGCCAATCACAGCGATCAGCGTCACCAGCCGGGCCAACAATGGGCTCTTGCCGTAACGGCTACCCATAAAGTCAGCAATCGAGGTGATGCGGTCGGTCTTGGCGATGCGGATCATCGTGCGCAACACCATCCAGCCCGCGACAAACAACGCCAGCAGCCGTTATGCACCCAGTCCTTTGAACACGGGTCAGCCTTCTAGGAGGTATTTGAGGAGCCGGGAAACACCACCATCACGTCGTCTTTGCGAGGCCGCAGGCCACGGTAGTCCATGCCCTCCTAGATTACCGGGCTGCGCTCGCAAAGACGAGAAGCAAAGCATGTTTTCAAAATATCAGGGCTGGGGTTTTTTAGACAGCCCTGCATGCGCCTGGCGCGACAAGCCGAAGCTGGCGAAGAACTTGCACCAGAGCGTGCTGCCAGCGATGGCGCTCCAGGTGGCGTAATCCAGCGCACCCAGCAGCACCGCACCAATCACCCCGATGAGAACCAACCCGGCGACCAGGTTGACCGCCATCTCGAACGGCGCGTACTTGGCCGGGTTGGCAGGGGGCACACCGTGCTTCAGCGCCACTTCAGAAAAATCACGGTACATGACGATACGCCAGGCCCGGCGCAGCCAGAAAAAAGAAATCGGGAACAGCGCCAAAAACAAAATCCAGGTCAAAGCGACACTGACATCAAAAACCATAGGGATCTCCTTTGAAGAAAAAGGCCCTGCAAGCTTCGCCGGCAGGGCCTCTATTGTCACGCTCGCCGACTCAAATGAGCAAGCGGGGCGAACCGCTCGGGCGCAGTCCCTTAATGGGCGCCGCCGATGGTCTTGGAACCGCGTGGAATCCGCACGGCTTCAACCATCTCGTGAATGTACTCAGGGGCCGGCTTGGTCACTTTAAAGACCAGGAACGCCACCCCGAAGTTAACCAGCGCACCGACCGATCCAAACGCCTCTGGCCTGATGCCAAAGAAGCTGTTAGCCCCGCCAATCAGGGGCAGGTAGCTGGTACCGGCAATAAAGAACAAGCCTTTGTGCGCAAACACATAGAACAGAGTGACGAACAGGCCGGCAATCATGCCTGCGATAGCGCCTTCCTTATTCATGTTCTTGCTGAAAATACCCATCATGATCGCCGGGAACAGGGAACTGGCCGCAATACCAAAGGCCAGTGCCACCGTACCGGCCGCAAAACCTGGAGGATTGAGACCCAGCCAACCCGCCAAAACGATCGCCACCGCCATGGAGACCTTACCCGCCAGCAATTCATTTTTCTCGCTGATGGTGGGGACAAAGATTGTCTTAATTAAGTCGTGCGAGACCGCCGAAGAAATCGCCATCAGCAGACCGGCTGCGGTGGACAGGGCGGCGGCCATACCGCCAGCCGCCACCAGCGCAATCACCCAATTGGGCAGCATCGCTATTTCGGGGTTAGCCAACACGATGATGTCGGCATTGACCGTCAACTCGTTGCCCTTCCAGCCGGCCGCTTCGGCATTGGCCTTGGCGACTTCGTTCTTGGTGGCATCGTTGTAATACTGAATGCGGCCATCGCCATTTTTGTCTTCAAACTTCAGCAAGCCAGTTTTTTCCCAGCGTTTCATCCAGTCTGGGCGATCTTCAGCGCGAATGCTGGCTTCAGGGCCATACAAATCACTGCCGCTCATCACAGCGTTGTTGACCGTGGCGTGCAGGTTGATCTTGGCCATGGCCGCCACAGCAGGTGCCGTGGTGTACAGGATGGCAATAAACACCAGCGCCCAACCGGCCGAGCTGCGTGCAGCACGAACCGTCGGCACAGTAAAGAATCTCATGATGACGTGGGGCAGACCCGCGGTACCGATCATCAGCGACAGGGTGTACATGAACATATTGAGCGTACTGCCCGCCGTCGAGGTGGTGTACTGGCCAAAGCCCAGGTCGGTCACCACTTGGTCGAGCTTGCTCAGCAGCGAAATATCGGTGCCAGTCATCGTCGACCCCAGACCCAACTGGGGAATGGCATTGCCGGTGAGTTGCAGTGAAATAAAAATCGCCGGCACCGTGTAAGCCAGAATCAGCACCACATACTGCGCCACCTGGGTATACGTAATACCCTTCATGCCGCCAAACACCGCATACAAAAACACGATGCCCATGCCAACATAGATGCCAATCTCACTGGAGACGCCCAGGAAACGCGAGAAGGCAACGCCAACTCCCGTCATCTGACCGATGATGTAAGTCAGTGATGCGGTCAGCAAACACAACACCGCCACCATGCTGGCGCTCTTTGAGTAGAAGCGGTCGCCAATAAACTGCGGCACAGTGAACTTGCCGAACTTGCGCAAGTACGGTGCCAGTAACATGGCCAGCAGCACATAACCGCCAGTCCAGCCCATCAGGAACAAGCCCCCGCCATAGCCCATGGTGGAGATTAGACCCGCCATAGAGATAAAGGAAGCGGCCGACATCCAGTCGGCGGCGGTCGCCATGCCGTTCATGACCGGGTGCACATTGCCCCCGGCCACGTAAAACTCGCTGGTCGAACCGGCACGAGCCCAGATGGCGATGACAATGTAGAGCAAAAAGCTCAAGCCGACGCCGGTGTAGATTGTGGTTTGTAAGTCCATTATTTAGTCCTCGTGCACATCAAAGCGGCGATCAATATCGCCCATCTTTTTTGCGTAATAAAAAATTAGCACAACAAATATGTAAATGGATCCCTGCTGGGCAAACCAAAACCCCAGCGGATAGCCGCCAAGCGAGAAGTTGTTGAGCAGGTCGGCCAACAAGATGCCAGCACCAAATGACACTAAAAACCAGATGATCAAAATCTTGGTCAAGAGCGCGATGGTGGCTTTCCAGTAGGCTTGGCTACTGAGGTCTTTTTCCATGAGTCCTCCTTGCAATAGGTAACACGACATCAGCGGGAAATCTGCTGAATCGCTACCGTTGACGACCAACACCGAAGCGCTGGAAAGGCGACTGTGCCGAGACTTACTTACAGCTGACTTATAAAAACAGCAAAACTGACGTGAAAATTACAAAGCAAGGGAAAACACCAATGCATTATTTTGTTACTTATTAATAATAAGAATATCAATAACGCATTTTTTATAAGTAAAAATCGAAATTAAGGCAGTAAATTGCTGCCGCCTGCGGCTTCGCCAAGGCAACGGTGACTTTTCGTCTCTGCGAGCGTCGCGTGGCAGTCCATGACTTACCGGATTGACACGCTACGTCTCGCCAAGCCGAAATGCGGCCGAGGTCTGCAGCGTCTGCGCCGGCAGGGTACCGCCGGCACCGGGCCGGTTGTCAATAATGACGGGGCGACCAAGAATTTTCGCCGCCCCGTTGAGCAGCAAACGCATGGTGATGTCGGTCGGCTCACCGGCTGGAAAGGCAATGATGAGGCGAATCGGCTTCACCGGAAAGCGCTGACCACGGGCGGTCAGGGCTGGGGCGACCAAAGCAGCCACGGCGAGTTGGACAAGTTAACGACGTTTCAAGGAGACACCAGGCGGTTTTGAGTAACAAAATAGCTTCAACAAGGAAGCAACACCCG
>JBLHZH010000245.1:0-4341 GCA_047629695.1 Rhodoferax sp. | reverse complement strand
TTACCGCCAGCAGCTTCTTTGGCATGCATTTTGTTGCGCAGTTCAAGCATATCGCGAACCGGGATGCCTTCGGTGATGCAAATCGCCAGATCCAGATCGGCCTCAACGGCCTCCCAGATCGCCGCGGCAGCGCCGGCTGGCGGCACATAGATGACCGACACGGTGGCGCCGGTGTCTTTGGCCGCTTGCGCGACCGAAGCAAAAATTGGGATACCAAAAATCGACTCGCCGGCTTTCTTGGGGTTCACACCCGCGACAAAGCAGTTTTTGCCGTTAGCGTATTCCTGGCACTTTTCAGTATGGAACTGACCGGTCTTGCCGGTGATGCCCTGGGTGATGACCTTGGTGTCTTTATTGATGAGAATAGACATTTTTTTTCCTTATGCGGCAGCTTTGACAGCCGCAACCACTTTTTGGGCTGCATCCGCCATGGTGTCAGCGGTGATGATGGGCAAACCGGACTCGGCCAGCATTTTCTTGCCCAGATCTTCGTTGGTACCCTTCATGCGCACAACCAGCGGCACACTCAGGTTGGTGGCTTTACAAGCCACAATCACGCCAGTAGCGATGGTGTCGCACTTCATAATGCCACCAAAGATGTTGACCAGAATGGCTTTGACCTTGGGGTTTTTAAGCATAATTTTGAAGGCTTCGGTGACCTTCTCGGGGGTAGCACCGCCGCCCACGTCCAGGAAGTTGGCAGGCTCGGCGCCAAACAACTTAATGGTGTCCATCGTGGCCATGGCCAAGCCGGCACCGTTGACCAAGCAACCGATGTCGCCGTCCAGGCTGATGTAGGCCAGGTCAAATTTGCTGGCTTCAACTTCGGCTGGGTCTTCTTCGTCCAGATCGCGGTAAGCCACGATTTCAGGATGACGGTACAGCGCGTTGGCGTCAAAGTTGAACTTGGCATCAATCGCCTTGATGCCGCCGTCGCCTTCAAGAATCAAGGGGTTGATTTCGACCAACGCGGCGTCGGTATCCATGTAAACCTTGTAAATTTTCTGCAGCACCTCGACACACTGGGCCGTCGAGCCGGCTGGCACACCGATGCTGTCGGACAGCATTTTGGCTTGCGCTTCGGTCAGACCGAGGGCGGGGTCAACAATTTCAGTGATGATTTTTTCGGGGGTGGCGTGGGCCACTTCCTCGATGTCCATGCCCCCTTCGCTGGAGACAATGAAGGCGACGCGCTGGCTGGCGCGGTCGGTCACGGCAGAGACGTAGTATTCTTTTGTGATGTCGGCGCCGTCTTCAATCAACAGGCGGCGGACTTTCTGGCCTTCCGGGCCGGTCTGGTGAGTGATGAGCTGCATACCCAAAATTTCACCGGCAATTTTTTTGACATCTTCAATCGAGCGGGCGAGCTTGACGCCGCCGCCCTTGCCGCGTCCGCCGGCGTGAATTTGAGCCTTGACGACCCACACGGGGCCACCTAGTTTTTGGGCAGCTTCTACCGCTTCTTGTACGGTGAAGGCCGGAATGCCGCGAGGCACCGGTACACCAGCTTGGCGCAAGATTTCCTTGGCTTGGTATTCGTGAATCTTCATGAGGACTCTCAGGACGGGTAGTAAGTTTTCCGGCCACTGAGTTTTTTGGGCTTAGCGGCAGGCACAGATAAACACAACTGACGAATGTATCATGCTGCAACGCACCAAACTGTGATCAGACTTACAAGGTGTCTTTCCACACTCTGACAAGGACCCGCTTTCATGCACAAAATATTTATCGATGGCGAAGCCGGCACTACCGGTCTGCAAATTCGGGAGCGCCTTCAGGCCATGACTGGCATCGAGGTGGTCAGCATTGCCCCCGAACTGCGCAAAGACGCCCAAGCCAAGCGCGCCCTGATGGCACAAGTTGATCTGGTGGTGCTCTGCCTGCATGACGAAGCTGCGCTGGAGTCGGTGGCCATGATCGACGAGACTGCGCGCCTGAGCGGCCAGCCCGGCCCCAAAATTATTGATGCCTCGACTGCCCACCGCACCGCGCCGGGCTGGGTCTTTGGTTTTCCTGAACTGATGGCGGGGCATGCCGCACGGGTGGCCGCGTCGCATCGGGTCGCTAACCCGGGGTGCTATGCTACTGGCGCCATCGCGCTGATTCGCCCGCTGGTCGATGCCGGTCTATTGCCGGCGGATTTTCCGCTCACCCTGCCGTCCATCAGTGGTTATTCGGGCGGTGGTCGCCCCATGATCGAAGCCTATGAAAAAAGCCAAGCACCGGCTTTTGAGTTGTACGGCTTGGGCTTAAAGCACAAGCACCTGCCCGAAATTATGAAATACACCGGCTTGACGCGCCGCCCTGTGTTTGTCCCGTCGGTTGGCAATTTCCGCCAAGGCATGCTGGTGCAATTGCCGCTGCACCTGGATTTGCTGCCAAGCCAGCCCAGCGCACAGGATCTGCATGACGCTTTGGTCAAGCACTATGCTGGCAGCACTTGGGTCAGCGTGGCACCGGCCACGCCCGATGACAAGCTAGATGCCGTGGCACTGGCCGACACCAACCAGATGGAGCTGCGCGTGTTTGCCAACCAGGGCGCGAACGATGGGTTCAGCCATGCCGTACTGGTGGCGCGTCTGGACAACCTAGGCAAGGGCGCCAGCGGGGCCGCCGTACAAAACCTGCAACTGATGCTGGGGATCTAGATGCCAAAATTCAAAGCGGGCGAAGCCACTATGAAAGCGGTGGTTACCGCAGGTCATGGCGGCTATGAGCAGTTGATGTACCGGGATGTTCCGATGCCTGTGCCAGGGCCGGGCGAAGTACTGCTACAGGTGCTGGCCTCGAGCGTGAACAACACCGACATCAACACGCGCTTAGGCTGGTATTCAGCCGCCGTCACCACCGCCACCCAGGCTGCCGCGGCGGCCGTTGAGGCCAACGCGGCCAGCCCAACACCTGATGGCGGATGGAACCAGACAACACCCTTTCCCCTGATTCAGGGAACAGACTGCTGTGGACAGGTCGTGGCGGTTGCCGCAGGCGGCGATGCGCGTCTGATTGGGCAGCGCGTGCTGGTACGCCCCAGTATGCGGCCTGCGGGTTTTGGCTCGCAGGAAAATATCTGGATGGGCTCGGACTTTGATGGCGCCTTTGCGCAATTCGTCAAAGTGCCTGCGAGCGAGGTTTTTGTGGTCCACACCGACTGGAGCGATGCTGAACTGGCCACCATTCCCTGTGCCTTCGGCACGGCTGAAAATATGTTGCATCGTGCCAAATTAAGCCAGGGCGAGCATGTCGTGGTCGCGGGGGCGTCAGGCGGTGTCGGCTCAGCCGTGGTGCAATTAGCCAAGCGGCGCGGCGCCGTGGTAACCGCCATCGCGGGCAAAGCCAAAATGGAACAGGTGAAGTCGCTGGGCGCTGACCGCGTGGTGTCGCGCGAGGACGACTTAGTGGCCCACCTAGGCGAAAACACCGTGGATCTGGTGGTGGATAACGTCGCCGGGCCCGCTTTTGGCAACCTGCTCAAGCTGCTAAAGCCCGGAGGCCGCTATGTTTCATCAGGAGCGATTGCAGGCCCAATGGTGACGCTGGACTTGCGCACGCTGTACCTGAAAAACCTCACGTTACTGGGCTGCACAGCTTGGGACGAACCCGTATTTGGCAACTTGGTGGCCTACATTGAGCGTGGTGAACTGCGGCCGCTGGTGGCACAAACCTTTGCACTGGCACAGATCGCTCAGGCACAGCAGGCTTTTCAGGACAAAAATCATGTCGGCAAATTTGTGCTGATTCCGCCTCCGCCCGGCCGGGCGTGACACGCAGGCGCATCACGTCAGTCTTCTGCTGCTGCATTTGCGTTTGCGATGACGCGCCGGATGATGTCGCCGCCAAAGCCGCGTGACGCCAGAAAGCGCATTTGCTTGGCTGCGGCCTGGGCATCTGCGGGTGGCGTGCCGAACTTTTTACGCCATATTTCCTGGGCCCGCTCGCGCTCGCTGGTCTTCAGGCCGACCAGTGCCTCGCTGACAGCCGCAGGGTCCAGCCCTTTGGCCTGCAGCTCCTGCTTGATGCGGGCGACACCAAGCTTGGCCGCGCGTCGGTGCAGCACCGACTCGATCACCCTTTGTTCATTAATGAAGCCCTTGGCTTGCAACTCATCGAGCGCCAGCGCCAGCATGCCGGGCTGTTCTTCAAAGCTTTTGAGCTTGCGCTCCAACTCAAACCGCGAGTGCTCACGGCCACTGAGCAGGCGCAAGGCCCGCCCTTTAAGTGAGGGTTGGGCAAACGCCATGACGCGGACGGCTTACTCGGGCAGTACCGGTGCCGCAGGGGCAGCCAACGCCGCTGCAGCCGCTGCGCCTTTTTTGCCAGGCGCCTTGGCTTTGACTTCAGGCT
>JBLHZH010000244.1:0-4342 GCA_047629695.1 Rhodoferax sp. | reverse complement strand
GCAAATGTCAGCACGCCCGGTTTTCAGCGGCAGCAGGTGGCTCAAACCACGCAACCTGCCGGTGGGGTGGCCAGCACCGTGGCGCCAGTCCGCGCAGCAGGGTCTTCCATCGAGGCCGATGTTATCAGCCAGCTTCAGGCTAAAAATTCATTTTTAGCCAATCTCGCTGTCTTCAAAACCGGTGATTCGATGCGAAGTGCACTGCTGGACGTAATGGCCTGAATGCCTGGGAAACCCTTTTAAGGTCGTCGAAAAGCCACTTTCTGGGTTAACCAGTAGACAGAATAAAGGTTATCAAGTCGAACTTCCCCGCCCGTCGAGGGGGCATGTACAAAACGGCCTTCGCCCACATAGATGCCAGCATGAGTTGCGACACTGCGCTGGACAAAAAGAACCAAGTCCCCAGATCGAAGATCCGAGCTTGACACGCTTTGACCCCAGCCCTGTAGTCTAGAAACGGTACGCGGTGCCGCCACGCCGGCCCTTGTTTGGTAAACGTGTCCAATCAAGCCGCTGCAATCAAAGCCTGAGGCAGGGGTGTTACCCCCATAACGATAGGGCGTACCAACCAGGCTGATGGCATAGATAGTGACGTCGTGGGCCTGCGCTTGCGAGATACGCGCAGGTACCGCCCGCTTCCCAATGTCAGAAAACCCGGGTCGGACCGTCGACGTTGTGCTGCAGCCGCCCAGAACAAGCGTCAGTACGACAGCCGCAATACTTGCACCGTGACCATTCGGAAATTCCATGAAGCATCGTAACGCGCTTAATCCCAAACGGTTGAAATGGTAAAAATATGCTCGTATTTGTGCCTTACACGGCAAAATGGAAAATCGACGCGTTCATCCACTCAGACCAGGAATTACCATGAAAACAGACGACTTGCTACTTGCCGCCTATGTCCGTGAACTGGCAGCAGAGTTGCGCCAGCAGCATGCCTACAGCACAAAAAAAGAAATGGAAGCCCGGCTCGACCCTGAACTACATGAGTCACTCGAAGACTTCATGACCAAGTACCGGACAGCGCATCCCATAGCGAAATTCGTACCCGAAGCCATGCAAAAGCTCGAAAAAGTATCTGAAGTGATTCAGACCTATCTTCAAACCCGTCCGGGAAATTAGTCTTAACAACAGCCGGACTGACGACTGGCAAAAACAAAGCCCGCCAGTTTTAACAACTGGCGGGCTTTGTTGAAGCAAACTTACTTACTTAACGATCTGTCTTGGCAGGCCATTTTTTAGCGTCGCGGGGCACAAATACCTTACCCCCGTTGCCGGGCTTGGCGAACGCGGGCTTGCCAAAAGCAGGCTTACGGGCTGCAAAGTCACCGCGTGGTGCGCCGAAGTCACCACGTGGAGCGCCGAAATCACCGCGGGGGGCACCACCGTCACGGGCACCAAAATCTCCACGAGGTGCAGGACCGTCATTTCGGACGCCGGCGAAGCGGTCATTAAAACCACCCTTGCGTTCGTAGCTGCGGCCTTCTGGCTGGGCAAAGCCACCGCCCGCGTTGTTGTTTTGGTAACCACCGCCATCACGTGGGGCACCCGAGTTACGGTCATTAAAGCCACCGCGGTTGGCACCGAAGCCACCAGAGCGACCACCACCACCGCCGCCGCCAAAATTGCCGCCACGGGAGTCACCGCGGTCACCACCACGACCACCACCACCAAAATTATTGGGGCGTGAGTCAGGGAAGCGTTGTTGTGGCTCCATACCGGGAATCATCTCGGCCTTGAAGGTCTGGTGGCTATGAAACTCGATATCCATGATCTTGCGGCGATCACGAAATTCGGCAAAAGTAACTGCAATACCATCGCGTCCGGCACGACCGGTACGACCAATGCGGTGCGTGTAATCTTCTGCTTTCATGGGCAGACCGAAATTGAACACGTGAGTCACAGTCGGCACATCGATACCGCGAGCAGCCACATCGGTTGCAACCAGAATCTGGACCTGCCCCTGGCGCAGCGCCATCAGACGGCGATTGCGCAAACCCTGGCTCAGGGCGCCGTGCAGAGCGACGGCAGAGAAGCCTTCTTGCTGCAGGTCATTGGCCAAACCATCGCACTCAATCTGAGTGCTGGCAAAAACAATCGCTTGATTGATGGTGGTATCGCGCAACCAGTGGTCCAGCAATTTGCGCTTGTGCTGTGCGTTATCGGCCCAGAACAGCTTTTGACTGATGTTGGCGTGCTTCTCTTGAGGCGAGTCAATTTGTAGTTTTTGTGGCTCACGCATAACGCGTAGGGCCAGTTGCTGAATGCGTGGTGCAAAAGTAGCACTGAACATCATGGTCTGCTTACGCTGGATGGTCAGCTGATTGATGTCAGCCAGGTCGTCGGAGAAGCCCAGATCCAACATGCGGTCAGCTTCGTCAACCACCAAGAACTGAACCTGGTCCAGCTTGATTTGCATGGAGCGCTGCAGGTCGAGCAAACGACCGGGCGTGGCGACCACGAGGTTGGCATTTTGCAACTTGGCAATTTGCAACTGGTAAGGCATGCCACCCACAATATTAGCAACCCGCAGGCCACGGCAATGCTGGACCAGATCGATGGCATCGTGGGCCACTTGCTGTGCCAGTTCGCGCGTTGGGCAAACAATCAGGGCACCTGGTGCGGCCGGTGCAAAATTGCGCGGGTTGGTAGGGTCTTTGCGCTTGGCGCGCTTGGGTGGAGCTTCGCCTTTGGCCGTGGCTTCGGCAACCGCTTGCTCAAAGTCGGTGCGCTCTTTTTCTTCCGCTTGCAGTTGCTGGGTCAACAAAGTGTGCAACACAGGCAACAAGAAGGCGGCGGTCTTGCCGCTACCGGTCTGGCTTGACACCATCAGGTCAACAAAGCGGGCGGCGCCATCGGCACTGCCCACGCCCTGCATGGCCAAAGGAATAGTTTTCAGCTGTACCGTGGTGGGCTGGGTGAAGCCGAGGTCTTTGACCGCCTGGATCAGTTCAGGAGCGAGACCCAGTGCCAAAAAGCCGTTAGGTACCTCAGCCACAGCTTCTGCAACGGCAGGAGCAGCCTCAACGGTGAGTGCAACGGTTTGCATCACAGCCTCCGAGGTATCATTAGAAGAATTTTGGACAAGCGATACTTCGCCTGTCGCTTGGATAGCGTCAGTCATGCATTTACTCACACGCGAGCGCCGCCGAATAAGCGACTGCTCCGTCAATGGTTAAAAAACATCAACCATCAAACGGAACCGGCTCTGACTCACTAGGAGTTCTATCAGCGCTGGGGGTCTTTTTGTGTAGCCTTGTTATTGCAAAACTACTTTAGACCCAGTGAATGTTGGGAGATGTACAAATATGCGCCACTATTTGTAGCGCAGCCTTCGATTATCACATGACTTCGGGTTTTTACCTAATCATTTAACTTGAGAAAGTTATCGCGGTAGTGTTCAAGTTCGTCAATGGACTCATGGACATCCGCCAAGGCGGTGTGGCGCTGCTGTTTTTTGAAAGTGTTGTAAACCTCCGGCCGCCAGCGTTTAGACAACTCCTTAAGAGTACTCACATCAAGATTACGATAGTGAAAAAAAGCCTCCAGTCGGGGCATGTACTTGGTGAGAAAACGCCGGTCCTGCCCGATACTGTTACCGCACATGGGTGAGCCCTTTTTAGGCAAAAATTGAGACAGAAAGTCAATCAGTTGCACCTCAGCTTCGGCCTCCAGTAATGTGGATGCCTTGACTTTATCAATCAAACCACTTTTGCCATGTGTGCCTTTGTTCCACTTGTCCATTTGATCAAGCTGCGCATCAGATTGATGAATGACCAACACTGGGCCTTCTGTTCTCAATTCAAGCTTGGGTCCCGTGACAACGACTGCAATTTCAATGATCCGGTCAATCTCCGGATAAAGACCGGTCATCTCGCAGTCTAGCCATATAAGATTTTGGTCGGATTTAGCAAGCAATACGCCTGCTGCGGGGGTGTTTGTAAGGTCCATGACTGTGAATTGTCGCCGATGGCCCTAAACTTGGATGCAATGGCTGATCTAACCTCTCCCTTCCCCCTCTCCTTGGTGCTGACCCTGGTTTTTGCACTGACCCTGCTGGCCGGTCAAATGCTTAAATTTTGGCTTAGTTCGCGACAAATCAGGCATGTTGCAGAGCATCGCTCGGCCGTGCCGGCTGCCTTTACCAGCGCCATCACGCTGGTAGCACATCAAAAAGCAGCGGATTACACTATCACTAAAGCCCGTTTTGGGTTGCTAGAATTGGCTTTGGGCACCGTGGTGCTGATCAGCTGGACACTGCTGGGCGGGCTGTCCACGCTCAACCAAGCACTGTTCGACTGGCTCGGCGGCGGCATGGCGCAACAATTGGCGCTGTTGCTGG
>JBLHZH010000243.1:0-4363 GCA_047629695.1 Rhodoferax sp. | reverse complement strand
CACCCGTCGGCCAGGCCTTTATCGGCCCAGGTGAGCAGTCATCAGGCAAGGTGAATGTTATCAGCCAGCCCACGCTGGCCTACCAGTACTTATGGACGAGCGCCCTGCAATGGTTGCTCTGGTTGTCACTTGGTAGCGCCACAGTCGTGGGCTTGTTGCAGGTGGGCCTGTCTTTCATCCTGCGGCCTTTGCGTGCCATCGAGAGGGCCGCGGTCGATGTGCAGGCCAGCCGGTTCGCACAAATGACGCTGCTGCCACGAGCGCCTGAACTGGCGAGTGTGGTCGTAGCCATGAACCTGATGTCACAGCGGATGGTGCAGATGCTGGACTTGGAGACGGCCAAGGCACAAGCCTTGCACAAGCAGGCTTACGAGGACGAAACCACTGGGCTGGTCAATCGACGCGGTTTTGAGCTCCGTCTTGCCGAATTCCTGCAAGGAGCACACCAAATGACGCTGGGCGCGGTCATCTCGGTCGAGCTGGATGATATGCGACTGGTCAACCGGGCCTATGGCTTCGCTGCGGGTGAGCATATTTTACGCTTGGTAGCCGACAGCGCACGCGCTGTTTTATCTGACGCGCCGGTCCGGATACTGGCACGCAGCAATGAGTTTAGTTTTAATTTTGTGGTGGCCGATCTGTCACATTCACAAGTCACTGAATTGGCCTCCGAGTTACGCAAGCGCATTTTGATGCAACTTGTGGACTATGAGTCAGCGCAGATGCCCAGCACCCACTTGGGTGTTGCCTTCTTTCATAAGCAAGATACACGTTCGGATATTTTTGCGCGGGCCGATCTGGCGGTTGAGTCGGCGCGGCAATCCCGTCGCAATGGATTTTTTGTGCTGCACGACAACGAAGAAGAAAACATGTCGCTGGGCTCCTATGGCTGGCGCACCCTGCTGCAAAAAGCGCTGTTGGAGAACCGCTGGCGACTGCTCCAGCAACCCGTGTTGAGCCTGCGGCTAGGGGCGGATCGCGCTCTATTGCAAAATGAATGTATGGCGCGTCTGGTTGATGTCAACGGCACTTTGATCGCCGCATCAAATTTCATGCCGATGGCGGCGCGCCACGGTTTGATGCCCGAAGTCGACCAGGCTCTTGTGACGCTGGCACTGGACTACCTTCAACAAAGCACAGAAAAGGAGACCATTCTGGCAGTCAACATCTGTGCGCACAGTATGGTTAGTGCGACCTTTATGGCCTGGTTTGCCAAGCGATTGAAACAGCTACGCAGCCGGGCCAGTCAGCTGGCCATCGAGGTTTCCGAGTTTGGAGTTTTGCGCGACAAGCAAGCGGCCAGCCAGGCTCGTGATTTGGTGCGCCGACATGGTGGCCAGTTTGGCATTGACCACTTCGGGCTTGACCCGCAGTCCTTGGCGCTGCTGCGAGAGATCTTGCCTGACTATGTCAAGCTCAGCGGCGCCCTGATGCTTGAAGTCGCAACGGTTGATTCCGCCCGCGACATGTTGCAATCATTTGTCAAATTGGCACACGCGCTGGATATTACGGTGATTGCCCAACAAGTCGAGAATAGCGCCCAAGTCGCGGTGCTGATGGCTGCCAAAGTCGATGCCGGCCAAGGCTACCTGTTGGGTACTCCCCAATAAGAAGGCCGCGCATAGCTTGCTGGATTGCCACGTCGTTCCTCCCCGCAAAGACGCCAGTGGATTCGTCTCTGTGAGCGCAGCGTGGCAGCCCATGACTTTCTGGATTACCGCGCTAAGCTGGCAAAGGCTTAAGGTTTTAGCATGCCTTTGGTTTCTATGAAAGCGATCACTTCGGCCAGGCCGGCGTGGGTTTTCAGGTTTGTCATGGCAAAGGGTTTCAGGCCTTTAGCTGTGCTGCGCATGCGCGTGGTGTCGGCTGCCATGACGTCCAGATTGGCGCCTACATAGGGTGCTAGGTCAATTTTATTGATGACAAACAGGTCGCTTTTGGTGATGCCGGGCCCGCCTTTGCGCGGGATTTTTTCGCCGGCGGCGACGTCAATGACATAGATGGTGAGGTCGCTGAGTTCGGGGCTGAAGGTGGCAGCCAGGTTGTCGCCACCGCTCTCGATAAAGACGATGTCGGCGTCCGGAAAATCAACCAGCATGCGGTCAATGGCCTCCAGGTTGATGGAGGCGTCTTCGCGGATGGCGGTGTGCGGGCAACCCCCGGTTTCTACGCCCATGATGCGCTCGGCTGCCAACGCGCCGCTTTCAGTCAGGATGCGCTGGTCTTCCTTGGTGTAAATGTCGTTGGTGATGGCGACTAGGTCGTACTGGTCGCGCATGCCTTTGCACAGCATCTCCAGCAGGGTGGTTTTGCCAGAGCCGACCGGTCCGCCGATACCGACGCGCAGCGGTGGTAACTTCTTGGTGCGATGAGGAATGTGGTGCAGGGTCATGAGCGAAACAGTCGTGAATATTGAACTTCATGCCGGGCCGACAAAATGGCCAGCATGGGTGAAAAAGCCTGACGCTCGTGCCTGGCGAGCGATAGAGTATGGTCTAGTGCCGCCGGAATAGCGGCCGTCAGGGTTGACAAAATACGTTGTCCAGCGCTCTGACCCAGGGGGACGGACTTGATAGCGGCTTGCACCATGTTTTCAGCCCAGCCAAAAGTGTAGGCCATCAGGCAGTCGCGCAGCGGTGCATGCAGAGCACTGGCAGCGAGTGCAAAGGCCAGCGGGTAGGTCGGTTGCAGGTTGTCTAGTTGCTGGATCTGTGCGGGCTGCGCGGTGGTGTGGTTGCGCAACCAAGCCAGCAGGGAGCGGCCCATTTGCTCGCTCTGGGCCCGCAGCTCGCTGCTTTCTCGGGTTTGCAGCACCCAGGCGTTGAGCTCGGCAATGAGGCCTTGGTCGTCACTTTGCCAGGCCGGAATAGCCTGGGCGATGACCGACAGTTCGCTGCGTGCCAAAGTCAGCTGCAACTGGTCCAACAGCCAGGCGCTGGCGCTGGCTTCAGTGCTGACCTGCGCCCTGTCGACTGCGACTTCAAGTACTTCGGAGTAGGCAAAGCCGCCGATCGGCAGGGCCGGTGAGGCCAGCCACATCAGCTGCATCAGGTAGCTGCTGTCGCGCACTGGCTCAATGTCCGTGGTGGTGTCCGCAGCCGGGGCCATGCACGTGGGGAGCTGCTGTGGCGGCAATGGGAATGACGTTGGCTCTGGCTTGGGCCGTATCCGGCGCCGAGTTAGGGGCGTGGCTGTGGCTGTGGCCGGTGGCGGCGTAGGCGCCGCTTTCGGGCTCAAAGGCCTCGGTGGCCTCGCGCACGGTCAAGTGCATGGCGCGCAGCAGGTCGGCCAGCACATGATCGGGTTCAATCTTGAGGTGATCGGGTTTTAGCTCAATCGGCACGTGGCGGTTACCTAGGTGGTATGCGGCACGGGTCAGGTCGAAGGGGCTGCCATGGCTGGTGCAGGCGGTAATCACCAGCACCGGTTGGGGCGTGGCAATGACCCGGATCAGGGAGCCGTCTTCGGCTACCAGCACGTCGCCACCGCGCAGCACCGTGCCACGCGGCATAAAAATGCCAAGCGCGCGGCCAGCCGAGTCAGTGGCGTCAAAGCGGCTTTTCTGGCGTACGTCCCAGTCAAGTTCAAGGGTTGCGGCGCGTTTCAGTAGCACCGGGGCCAGGCCGGCGCCTTGCGGCATGCGTTTAGAGATTTGCAGCATCAGAATAAAAAGTAGCGTTGCGACATCGGTAAGCTTACCGCAGGCTCACAGGTGAGCAACTGGCCGTCGGCACGCACAGCATAGGTTTGCGCGTCAATCTCCATTTTGGGCAGGTAGTGGTTGTGCACCATGTGCTGTTTGCGCACGCCGCGTGTGTTTTTGATGGCACTTAACGTTTTGGCTAGGCCAAAGCGCTCCTTGATGCCGGCCTGCAAGCCGGCTTGCGATACAAAGGTCAGCGAGCCACGCGTCAGCGCGCCGCCGTAGGCGCCGAACATGGGGCGATAGTGCACCGGTTGTGGTGTCGGGATGCTGGCATTCGGGTCGCCCATGGCGGCCATAGAGATAAAACCACCTTTCAAAATTAGCGCCGGTTTGACGCCAAAAAATGCCGGCTTCCAGACTACCAGATCAGCCCATTTTCCCACCTCTAGGCTGCCCACCTCGTGACTGATACCGTGGGCCAGGGCCGGGTTGATGGTGTATTTGGCAATATAGCGTTTGGCACGAAAGTTGTCGTTGCGCTGTAAGGCCTCGACGGTGTCGCGCGCAATGGAGGCGGGTGCCAGCCAGCCGCGCTGGCCTTTCATTTTGTGGGCGGTTTGCCAGGTGCGCAGAATCACCTCGCCGACCCGGCCCATGGCCTGGCTGTCGCTGCTCATCATGCTGATGGCGCCGAGGTCGTGCAGCACGTCTTCGGCA
>JBLHZH010000242.1:0-4386 GCA_047629695.1 Rhodoferax sp. | reverse complement strand
CTTCGCTTGTGCAATGCCTATTCATTGCAGAGTCAGATCAATACCGGGCACGCATTGGTGCTATTAGGCCTTGCCCTTGGTGTTGCCTGGGGGCTGAGCCTGCGTTCGCATCTCAATAGTGGCTGGTCCAGGCGTTAACGCCTCGCCAGCAAGTTATCATGGCAGGCTTGCTGGCGGACTGTCCGGCAGACCTTGACATCGCCCTTCAACAGCCCTAAAAACAGTGACCTGTGCGTCTTAATTCAATCAAGTTATCAGGCTTCAAGTCCTTTGCGGAGCCCACCACTTTCATGCTGCCCGGGCAGCTGGTCGGCGTGGTCGGCCCCAATGGCTGCGGCAAATCCAACATCATGGATGCGGTGCGCTGGGTGCTGGGCGAGTCCAAAGCGTCGGAGTTACGCGGCGAGTCGATGCAGGACGTTATTTTTAACGGCACCACCACACGCAAACCGTCGAGTCGGGCCAGTGTTGAGCTCAATTTTGACAACGCCGACCACCGCGCCGGGGGGCAGTGGAACCAGTTTAGTGAAATTGCCGTCAAGCGCGTGCTGACCCGAGACGGCACCAGCAGTTACTTTATTAACAACCTGCCAGTGCGCCGGCGTGATGTGCAAGATGTTTTTCTGGGTACTGGCCTGGGGCCGCGCGCCTACGCCATCATCGGCCAGGGCACCATCAGCCGCATTATCGAGTCCAAGCCGGAAGAATTGCGCCTGTTTCTGGAAGAGGCCGCTGGCGTTTCCAAGTACAAGGAGCGCCGCCGGGAGACCGAGAACCGGCTGTCGGACACGCGCGAAAACCTGACGCGGGTTGAAGATATTTTGCGTGAGCTCAATGCCAACCTTGAGAAGCTGGAAAAGCAGGCCGAAGTAGCCAAAAGATATAACGCCCTGTCGGCTGATGTGACGCTCAAGCAGCATCAGTTGTGGTTGCTCAAGCGCAACGAGTCCGAGGCCGATCAGGCCAAGGTTAACGCCGAGTCCCAGGGCGCGGTGAATGCGTTGGAGAGCCGGATCGCCGACTTGCGCCACATTGAGTCAGAACTGGAAACCGTGCGCCAGGCGCATTACGCCGCTGGCGACGAGGTTAACCAGGCGCAGGGTTTGCTGTATGAGGCGAGTACAGAGGTCGGCCGGTTGGAGGCCGAGATTCGCTTCGTGGTGGAGGGCCGGCAACGCGTCGAGCAACGTTTAATCACCTTGAAAGAGCAGGCCGGTCAATGGCTGACACGCCAGGAAGAGGCACAGATCGAGCTGGAAAACCTAGCTGAACTGGCGCTGGTGGGCGAAGAAAAAAACGAGCTGCTGGCGGCTCAGGTCGAAGACCAGGCCCAGCAACTGCCCGACCTGGAAGAGTCGCTGCGGCTAGCGCAAAAAAATGCCAACGAGCAGCGCAGCAGCGTGGCTCAGGTGCAACAACAAATTCAAGTGCTGGCCGCAGATCAGCGCAGTATTGAGGAGCAGTCACGCCAACAGGCAAGCCGCCGTGAGCGACTGATGACCGACCGCAACGCCCTGGCTGCCCCCGATGAGGCGCGCCTGCTGAACCTGCAAAGTCAACTTGAACAAGCCAAGGACAGCGCCAGTGTGGCTGAAGGTCGCCTCGAAGAGTTGCAAGACACGGTGCCGCAGCTCGACGAAAGCCGACGCCAGCAGCAGCAGGTCGTCAACACCGAGTCATCGCACCGGTCTGACTTGTCGGCCCGGCTTGAAGCGCTCAAGGCCTTGCAGGAAAAAGTGAAGACCGATGGCAAGCTGCAGCCCTGGCTGACGCGCCATGGGCTGGCATCCCTGCAGGGGTTGTGGCACCGTATCAACATTGAGCAGGGCTGGGAAAATGCCTTGGAGGCGGTCCTGCGTGAGCGCCTGGGCGCGCTGGAGGTTTCGCAACTGGCGCTGGTGCGTGCCTTCGCCAACGACGCACCGCCCACTAAGTTAGTGTTTTATAGCCCGCCGCTGGCTGCCTTGCCGTTGCCTGCTGCGGCGCTGCCACGTTTGTCTGATCTACTGCGCGTGAACGAGGCAGGCCAGAAAGCCGTGCTGGTTGATTGGCTGCAAGGCTGTTTTACCGCGACCAGTTTTGAAGAGGCGCTGGCCCAACGTGATCAGTTGTCGCCAGGCGAGCTTATTTTTGTTAAAACCGGCCATGCGGTGGGTCCACACAGCGTGAGTTTTTATGCGCCGGACTCGGAGCAGGCCGGTTTGTTGGCACGGGCCCAGGAAATTGACAACCTGGAGAAGCAACTTCGGGCTCAGGTTTTGATCAGCGACGAGGCGCGTGCCGCCCAGCTGCGGGCCGAGGCCGCTTATGCCGAAGCCTCGCAACGACTGGTCGCAGTGCGCCGCGAGGCCGCTGAGAGTCAGAGTCAGTCCCATGGGCTGCAGGTAGAAACCCTGCGCCTAACGCAGTTGGCCGAGCAGGCCCACCTGCGCAATTCCCAAATCAGTGGGGATCTGGCCGAAGTCGAGGCCCAGCTGGAGGACCTGCAAGAACGCCGCGTCACCGCCGAGGTGTGCTTTGAAGAGCTTGACATGCAGCTGGCTGACAGCCAGGAGCGCCATGTCCAGCTCGACGACCGGGTGATAGCGTCCGAACGCAAGCTGAGCGAATCGCGTGAGCAGCAGCGCAGCCTAGAGCGTCAGGCGCAGGAGGCGGTTTTTTCAATGCGCAGTCTGGACGCTCGCCAAGCCGAATTGGCGCGGGCGATTGCCACGGCGACGCAGCAGGCCGAGTCGGTCCGGGCCGAGGCGCAGAGAGGTCAGGACGAACTGGCCCGACTCCATGACGCGGCCGCTCAGGGCGGTTTGCAGGATGCACTGGCCACCAAACTGGCGCGTGAACAAGCGCTGGGTTTCAAGCGCAGCGAATATGACGATCTGACCACTAAGCTACGCGCCAGCGACGAGCGCCGCCAGCAACTGGAGCGTGAGCTGGATCCGTTGCGCCAACGCATCACCGAGTTTCAACTCAAAGCGCAGGCTTCGCGCCTGGGGTTTGAGCAATACCACCAGTTGCTGCTGGAGGCACAGGCCGACCTGGAGGCGGTCGCCTTGTCGCTGATCCAAGGCACGGTGCGCCTGACTGGCATGCAAAGTGAGATTGACCGGCTGAACCGGGACATTGCCGCACTTGGGGCCGTCAACCTAGCGGCGCTCGATGAGCTGGCGGCTGCCAGCGAGCGCAAGCAGTTTCTGGATGCACAAACCGCCGATCTGGTTGAGGCCATGACGACGCTGGAAGATGCTATCAAGAAGATCGACGGTGAAACGCGGGAGCTGCTGTCGGGCACGTTTAATGCCGTCAACGAGCATTTTGGTCGGATGTTTCCCGAGCTGTTTGGTGGCGGCCATGCCCGGCTCGTCATCACCGGCGAAGAGATTCTGGACTCTGGTGTGCAAGTGATTGCGCAGCCGCCGGGTAAAAAAAACCAGACTATTCATTTGCTCTCGGGTGGTGAGAAGGCGCTGACGGCGATTGCCCTGGTGTTTGCCATTTTCCAGCTTAATCCGGCGCCATTTTGTTTGCTTGACGAGGTGGATGCGCCGCTTGACGATGCCAATACCGAGCGCTATGCCCGATTGGTGTCGAGCATGAGCAAGGGCACACAGTTTTTGTTCATCAGCCACAACAAGATCGCCATGGAAATGGCCGAGCAGCTGATCGGCGTCACGATGCAGGAGCAGGGTGTATCGCGTATCGTGGCCGTGGACATGGATGCAGCGGTTTCAATGGCAGAGCTGCTTTGATGCCCATGAGCAGTTTACAGATCGGTCTGGCTCTGGTTGGCTGCCTGTTGCTGGTCGCCATGGTCGGGCACGGAGTCTGGACCTCGCGCAAGAACCTGCCGCGTCAGGCGGCACCGGATGGGGCGGCGGTAGCCAGCGAGCGGATTGAGCCCGGGCTGGACGGTGCCGCCTTGGATGTGGCCAATTTTCCGGTGCCGATGCTGGAGAAAAAATTAGCCATTGATACCTTGATTGATATAGTGGCACTGATTGCGCTGGACGCCCCGGTGTCGGGTGAAGCAGCGTTGGCAGCCTTGCCACCGACCCGCCGGGTCGGCAGCAAGCTGTTTGCCATCGAGGCCTTCAACGAGTCCGAACAGCGCTGGGAATTGCCTGTGGCTGGCCTGCACTACCTGTGCTTTCAGGCCGGGGTGCAACTGGCTAACCGACTGGGGGCGATCAATGAAATTGAATATTCCGAGTTTGTCATCAAGACCCACGCTTTTTGCGACGCCATCAATGGCACTCCTTATTTTCCAGAGATGCGTGAGGAAGTGGCGCGGGCCCGTGAACTCGACCAGTTCGCCAGCGAGCACGATGCCCAGCTGGGCCTGGTGCTTCACGCCCGCCGTGCCGCCTGGAGCCCCGGCTACGTGCAGCA
>JBLHZH010000241.1:0-4446 GCA_047629695.1 Rhodoferax sp. | reverse complement strand
TTGAGGTCGACACTAACAACCGCTTGCTGAAACGGCTCAAAAACGGTCAGCTGGATTTTTTGATTACCCGTCTGCTGCCGCAGCAAGATGAGTCAGACCTGGTTTATGAGGCCTTGTCGGAAGAATCCGAATGTGCCGTGGTCCGGGTCAGCCATCCGCTGCTGGCTCGCTCTGATCTGAGTTTGAAGGAACTCGCCGGTGCCTGCTGGGTTCTGTCGCCGCGCGGTAGCCTGCTGCGCCACCGGTTTGACTTGCTGTTTCGCCGCAGTGACCTGACGCCGCCGTCCAATGTGGTGGAAACTACCGCCATGTCAGTCACCCAAAGTCTGCTGCAACAAACTGACTTCATGCACATCATGCCGCTCGATATTGCCCGCCACTATGTTAACTTCTGTGAACTGGCTATTCTGCCGATTGGCCTGCCCTGCAAGATGGACAGTTACGGCCTCATTTTGCAGCGCGATCGCCTGCTCTTACCAGGCGCGAATCCCTTGCTAAAACACATGCGAAACGTGGCGGCGGCAATTTACCCTTCGCCAGCTTGAAGCGTGACCCGCAATCGCCATCAGCATTTGCCAAACGAGCAGCGAGCGAGCAACGACCTTCGTCTCTGCGAGGCTGCAGGCCGGGGCAGTTCATGACTTCCTGGATTACCGCGTCGTTCCTCCTTGCAAAGACGAGAGGTAAAGCAACGGCGTCGGGCAAACCCCTAGATACAACATGGCACATGTATTGCTAGCATTCACCGCATAACTTGACTAAATGGTCAGTTTTAAATTTTGACCGGTGATCGGTCTCACTATGCAAGGAGTTGCCAGCGTGTCTACCTTAACCTCCCCCGATGTTCGCCCCGGCCGCCTACCTGCCGCTGAGTATGCCCAGCGCTTTGCCGATGCCACACCGCGCATGACGCCAGCGCAAGCAGTGCTGGAAGCCGAGCGCTGTCTGTATTGCTTTGATGCGCCCTGTGCCACCGCCTGTCCCACCAGCATTGATGTGCCTTCGTTCATCAAACGCATCGCCGATGGCAACCTGCGAGGCTCGGCCCGCGCCATTCTGGAGGCCAATCCGCTGGGCGGCATGTGCGCCCGCGTCTGCCCGACAGAGAACCTGTGCGAGGCGGTCTGTGTGCGTACCACGCAAGAGGACAAGCCGGTGGCCATTGGCCGGCTGCAACGCCACGCGGTCGACGCCCTGATGGAAAGCGGTGCCCCGCAACTCTTCACGCGCGCCGCCAGCACAGGTAAAAAAGTAGCGGTGGTCGGAGCCGGCCCAGCCGGCCTGGCCTGTGCTCATACGCTGGCGCGCCTGGGCCATGGGGTGGTAGTGTTCGATGCCAACCCCAAGGCCGGCGGCCTCAATGAGTATGGTCTGGCCAGCTACAAAACACCGGATAACTTTGCCCAGCGCGAGGTGCAGTGGTTGCTCGACATCGGCGGCATAGAGATTCGCAGCGACTGGAAACTAACCGAGACCGACCAACTCGAGGCACTACGCCAGGAACATGACGCCCTGTTTCTGGGCATGGGCCTAAGCAGCACGCACCAACTCGGGGTGACAGGGGAGACGCTGACGGGCGTGCAAGATGCCACCGCCTTCATCGCTACGCTGCGCCAGAGCAGCGACCTGGCGACTTTGCCGGTCGGACGCCGGGTGGTGGTAATTGGCGGCGGCATGACCGCCGTGGATGCTGCCGTGCAATCCAAATTGCTGGGCGCCGACGAGGTCCACATGGTCTACCGGCGCGGGCCAGAAACAATGACGGCCTCCACCGCCGAGCAGGAATGGGCGCAGACCCACGGCGTGACGATTCACCACTGGCTCGCGCCACTGGAAATCGTGGCGCATGACGCCAGCAGCGGCCACAGTGGCGCAGTCAGCGCCGTGCGTTTTGCACGCCAAGCCTTAGTTAACGGCCGCCTAGTGGCCACTGGCGAGCACACCACACTAACCGCCGACACGGTGCTCAAGGCCATCGGTCAGCACATGGGTAACCCGGTTCTGGCACAGGCCGGTTTAGCGCTGCAGAGTGGTCGAATCGCCACTGACGCAACAGGTCAGACCAACTTGCCCGACGTCTGGGCTGGTGGCGACTGCCGCGCCGGCGGACTGGACCTAACCGTGGAGGCGGTCGAGCACGGCAAGCAATCCGCCCATGCCATCCATACCTTCCTCACCCGGGCCTGACCCGCGTCACCCCTCACTCGAAAGCTCATCATGGCTAATCTGCAAACTACTTTCGCCGGCATTACCAGCCCCAACCCCTTCTGGCTGGCCTCGGCGCCACCCACTGACAAGGCCTACAACGTCAACCGTGCTTTTGAAGCGGGCTGGGGCGGCGTGGTCTGGAAAACACTAGGTGAGGCCGGACCACCCGTGGTCAACGTCAATGGCCCGCGTTACGGCGCGCTGCTAACACCCGACCGGCGCCTGATGGGCTTCAACAACATCGAGCTCATCACCGACCGCGATCTGGAGCTGAACTTGACCGAGATCGCCGAGGTCAAGCGCAACTGGCCGGACCGCGCCATGGTGGTGTCCCTAATGGTGCCCTGCGTGGAGGCGTCCTGGAAAGCTATTTTGCCGCGGGTGGAGGACACCGGCGCCGATGGCATTGAGCTCAACTTTGGCTGTCCTCACGGCATGAGCGAACGCGGCATGGGCGCGGCGGTTGGGCAGGTGCCCGAATACATCGAGATGGTGACCGCTTGGTGCAAGCAGTATTCCAAACTACCGGTGATTGTCAAACTCACACCTAACATCACCGATGTGCGCCTACCAGCCCGTGCCGCGATGCGCGGTGGAGCTGATGCGGTGTCGCTCATCAACACCATCAACTCCATCATGGGGGTCGACCCCTACACGCTGACCATGACACCGGCCACCAGTGGCCGCGGCTCGCACGGCGGCTACTGCGGTCCGGCGGTGAAACCGATTGCGCTCAACATGGTAGCTGAGATTGCACGTGACCCCCTCACAGCCGGCATGCCGATCTCCGGTATTGGCGGCATCGGTAACTGGCGTGATGCATTTGACTTCATAGCGCTAGGCGCCGGCAATGTGCAAGTCTGTACCGCGGCGATGGTCTATGGTTTCAAAATCGTGCAGGAAATGAAGGATGGCCTATCCAACTACATGGATGAGATGGGCTTTCAGTCAATCGACGACCTGCGTGGCAAGGCCGTCGCCACGGTATCGGACTGGCGGTACATCAACTTGAACCACGTCACCAAGGCGGTCATTGATCAGGATGCCTGCATTGAATGCGGACGCTGCCACATTGCCTGTGAAGACACCTCACACCAAGCCATCACCAAAGAGAAAGACGGCAAGCGCCACTTCGAGGTGAAAGAAGACGCCTGCGTTGGCTGCAACCTATGCGTACTGGTGTGCCCGGTTCCCGAATGCATCTCGCTGCGCGACCTGGTACCGGGCGAAGTCGATCTGCGCACCGGTCAAACCGTCAGCGCCACGCCGGCCGACTGGACCACGCACCCGAACAACCCGATGAGCCCTACTTTTAAAGCCATGGTGCCACCAGCCGTGGCGGCTATGATTTAGCATCAAGCGTCTGACCTGACCCATACCAACCGGAGATTCCATGCGTTCATCTTCAAGCGACCACTCCCTCATCAACGAGGACCTGCGGCCAACCACCGATGCTCAACGCACCTGGCGCATCCGGGACTTCACTGCGCTGTGGATCGGCATGGTGGTGTGCGTGCCCACCTACACCATGGCCAGCAGCATGCTGGACCAGGGTTTTACCTGGAAAATGGCGATCTGGCTGGTATTTCTGGCCAACTGTATTGTGCTAGTTCCCATGATCATGTTGGGGCGTACCGGCACCCGATACGGGGTGCCGTTTCCGGTGCTGGCAAGAGCCTCTTTTGGCGTCAAGGGGGCAAATCTGCCAGCGATTCTGCGCGGGCTGGTGGCTTGCGGCTGGTTCTCCATCAACTGCTATTTCGGCGCCCTGGCCCTGCATGGGTTTTTGAACGTGATCGGCGTCGGGCTGGCTGGGCCAGCGGCTGGAGAGTTCATCAGCACCTCACAACTGGTTTGCTTCTACCTGTTCTGGGCCGTGCACATTTACTTCATCTGGAACGGCGTGGAATCGATCCGCAAGCTGGAGGTGTTTGCCGCACCGCTGATGCTGGCGGCGTCTGTAGCACTGGTGGTATGGGCGATCGTCCAGGTGCCCGCCGGTCAACTGTTTGACTTGCCAGCCAAGATGGTTGAGGGCGGACCCAAGACTTGGGCTGCGCTGACCGGACTGGTCGGTTTCTGGGCCACGCTGGCGCTCAACATTCCTGACTTCACCCGCTTTGCCAAAAGCAACCGCGATCAGGTAATTGGCCAGACCGTCGGCCTGCCGATTCCAATGGCACTGTTTTCAATGGTTGGCATCATCGGGTTTTCTGCCTCGCAAATTTTGTATGGTAA
>JBLHZH010000240.1:0-4486 GCA_047629695.1 Rhodoferax sp. | reverse complement strand
GACTGTGCGCCTGTGTGGCAGTTCCGGCACCAATCCGTTCGCCGCCATTGCGGCAGGCGTGGCCTGCCTGTGGGGCCCGGCACACGGCGGCGCCAACGAGGCCTGCTTGAACATGCTGGAAGACATCCAGAAAATGGGCGGCATCTCCAAGGTCGGCCAGTTCATGGAACAGGTCAAGGACAAAAACTCCGGCGTCAAGCTGATGGGCTTTGGTCACCGAGTTTACAAAAACTACGACCCCCGCGCCACCCTCATGCAGGAAACTTGCAAGGAAGTGTTGGCAGAACTCGGCCTCGAAAACGATCCCCTGTTCAAGCTTGCCATGGCACTCGAAAAGATTGCACTGGAAGACGAATACTTTGTCTCGCGAAAGCTTTACCCGAACGTCGACTTCTACTCCGGCATCGTCCAGCGCGCCATTGGCATTCCGGTCAATATGTTCACCGGGGTCTTCGCACTGGCCCGCACGGTAGGCTGGATTGCCCAGCTTAACGAAATGATTGGCGACCCAGAGTACAAAATCGGTCGTCCACGTCAGCTCTTCACCGGCGCCGTGCGTCGCAATGTCGAGCCCATCGACAAACGCTAATATAACGTAGTCAAAACGCCCGCCGGACGTCATGTCCGGCGGGCGTTTTGCTTGGGCTCGGCAGACGACGCGCGCAGCGCGCATAAAATCATGGATTGCGAAGGAGAAAATTATGGGACGCACCCTCTACGACAAACTCTGGGATGAACACGTTGTCCACACCGAAGAAGACGGCACCTCCGTGCTTTACATCGATCGTCACCTGGTACACGAAGTCACCAGTCCGCAGGCTTTTGAAGGACTACGTCAGGCGGGACGCAAGGTCTGGCGCGTCAGCTCCATCGTGGCTACGGCTGACCACAACACGCCCACCACCGGCTGGGAGCGGGGCTATGACGGCATTACCGACCTCACCAGCAAAGAGCAGGTGCTGACGCTCGACAAAAACATCAAGGAGTACGGTGCCGCCGCCTACTTCCCCTTCCTGTCCAAGCGACAGGGTATTGTCCATGTGATCGGGCCCGAGAATGGCGCTACCCTGCCCGGCATGACCGTGGTCTGTGGAGACTCCCACACCTCCACCCATGGCGCTTTTGGTGCGCTGGCCCACGGCATTGGTACCAGCGAAGTTGAACATGTCATGGCGACGCAAACCCTGCTAGCCAAAAAAGCCAAAAACATGCTGGTCCGGGTTGACGGCTTGCTGCCGCGTGGCTGCAGCGGCAAAGACATCGTGCTAGCCATCATCGGCCGAATCGGCACTGCCGGCGGCACCGGCTACACGATTGAATTCGGTGGCGCCGCCATCCGTGCCCTGAGCATGGAAGGCCGCATGACAGTGTGCAACATGGCAATTGAAGCCGGGGCCCGCGCCGGCATGGTCGCGGTAGACGAGAAAACTATTGACTACGTCAAGGGTCGTCCGCTGGCCCCCGGCCACAATGCCGCCAACGACGGCGCCGCCGCCATCGAATGGGACCAAGCCGTGGCCTACTGGAAGACCCTGCACTCGGACACCGATGCCCGCTTTGACAGCGTAATCGAACTCGATGCGGCGCAGATCATTCCTCAAGTCACTTGGGGCACCTCGCCCGAAATGGTGCTGGGTATCGACAGCCGTGTCCCAGATCCTGAAAAGGAAAAAGATACCAACAAACGCAATGCCATCGAGCGCGCCCTGGTGTACATGGACCTGACGCCCGGCAAGGCGCTCAACGACCTATATGTCGATAAGGTCTTTATTGGCTCCTGCACCAACAGCCGAATCGAAGACATGCGTGAAGCCGCCGCCCTGGTCAAGAAGCTGGGACAAAAAGTAGCCAAAAACGTCAAACTGGCGATGGTGGTGCCAGGCTCAGGCCTGGTTAAGGAACAGGCTGAGCGCGAAGGTTTGCATGAAATTTTCAAGGCCGCCGGCTTTGAGTGGCGTGAGCCGGGTTGCTCGATGTGTCTGGCCATGAACGCCGACCGACTGGAGCCCGGTGAGCGCTGCGCGTCGACCAGCAACCGGAACTTTGAGGGTCGACAGGGTGCGGGTGGACGGACCCATCTGGTCAGCCCCGCCATGGCAGCCGCGGCCGCCATTCACGGCCATTTTGTGGACGTCAGGCAGTTTGTCTGACGACATCAGGAACAGAACATGCAGAAATTCAATATTCATAAGGGCCTGATCGCCCCCATGGACCGCGAGAACGTCGACACCGACGCTATCATCCCTAAGCAGTTCCTGAAGTCCATCCGCAAAACAGGCTTTGGTCAAAACTTGTTCGATGCCTGGCGTTATCTGGACGCCGGCTTTCCCGGACAAGACCCGACCAGCCGCAAACCTAACCCAGATTTTGTGCTTAACCACCCGCGCTACCAAGGCGCATCCATCTTGCTAGCGCGCAAAAATTTTGGTTGCGGCTCATCACGTGAGCATGCACCCTGGGCACTCGATCAATACGGATTTCGCGCCATTATTGCGCCCAGTTATGCCGATATTTTCTTCAACAACAGCTTCAAAAACGGCTTGCTGCCAATAGTGCTGAGCGAAACCCAAGTCGGCCAGTTGTTTAACGAAGCCGCGGTATTCCCGGGTTATGCTTTGGTGATTGACCTGGAGCGCCAGCTGATTCTCAAACCCGATGGTGAAGAATTTTCGTTTGAGGTCGAACCATTTCGCAAATACTGCCTGCTCAATGGCCTCGATGACATTGGCCTGACCCTACGCCACGCCGACAAGATAAAGACCTTTGAAGCCCAGCGTCTGGCCACCAAGCCTTGGCTTGCCCGTACGCTAATCGCCTAAGCCACGCCCCCCTTTTTACTATCTCCCTGCGTTTGAGAAAGAATTAATTCATCATGAAGATTGCAGTCTTGCCCGGCGATGGTATTGGCACGGAAATTATGGCCGAGGCCGTCAAGGTCTTGGGCGCCCTCGATTTGAAGTTTGAACTAGAAACCGCCCTAGTGGGCGGTGCCGCCTATGAGGCCCATGGCCATCCGCTGCCGGCGGCCACACTAAAGTTGGCGATGGATGCCGATGCCGTGCTGTTTGGCGCCGTCGGCGACTGGAAATACGACAAGCTAGAGCGCTCGCTGCGCCCCGAACAGGCTATTTTGGGCCTGCGTAAAAATCTGGGTTTATTTGCCAATTTCCGCCCAGCCATCTGCTACGAACAACTGGTAGACGCCTCCAGCCTTAAGCCCGAATTGATTGCCGGGTTGGACATCCTGATCATTCGTGAACTGACGGGCGATATTTACTTTGGCCAGCCCCGAGGCCGTCGTGTTGCCACTGACGGCCACTTTCCCGGCACCGAGGAAGCCTTTGACACCATGCGCTATTCGCGCCCCGAGATCGAACGCATTGCCCATGTGGCGTTTCAGGCGGCACGCAAACGCAGCAAGCGCGTGACCAGCGTCGACAAGGCTAATGTGCTGGAAACTTTTCAGTTCTGGCGTGACGTGATGAGCGACGTCGCCCTGGCATACCCGGATGTCGAACTGGACCACATGTATGTGGACAACGCCGCCATGCAATTAGTGAAAGCGCCCAAGAAGTTTGACGTGGTGGTGACCGGTAATATGTTCGGCGACATCCTGAGCGACGAGGCCGCCATGCTGACCGGCTCCATCGGCATGTTGCCCTCTGCGTCCTTGAACGCCAGCAACCAAGGCCTCTATGAGCCCAGTCACGGCAGTGCGCCGGATATCGCCGGCCAGGGCATTGCCAATCCGCTGGCGACTATTCTGAGTGTCGCCATGATGTTACGCTTCAGCCTGAACCAAGAAGCGGCAGCTCAACGCATCGAGGCCGCCGTCAAAATGGTGTTGTCGCAGGGCCTGCGCACCACCGATATCTTCAGCGCCGGCACCACTCGGGTCAGCACCCAACAGATGGGTGCGGCGGTGGTCAAGGCACTGTAAGCGCAGCGAACTGTATTTAAATTCCCTGAGAGAAAAAATGAATAAAGTTGGTAATCTGGTCGGCCTAGTTGGCTGGCGTGGCATGGTGGGCTCGGTCTTGATGGACCGCATGCAGTCCGAAGGCGACTTCGAATTAATCGAACCGGTTTTCTTCTCGACCTCGAATGCGGGCGGCGAGGCCCCGGCGCAAGCTAAAAACGAGAGCACCCTGAAAGACGCTTTTGACATCGCCACACTCAAAAAATGCGACATTATCATCAGCACCCAGGGCGGCGACTACACCACCGAGGTGTTTCCCAAGCTACGCGCAGCCGGTTGGATCGGTCACTGGATTGATGCCGCCTCCACGCTGCGCATGGACGACAACGCGGTCATCGTGCTGGACCCGGTCAACCTGACTGTCATCAAGAATGCACTGCTCAAGGGCGGCAACAACTGGGTCGGCGGCAACTGCACGGTCAGCTGCATGCTGATGGGCGTGGGCGCGCTGTACAAAGCCGGCCTGGTCGAATGGATGACCAGCATGACCTACCAGGCGGCTTCGGG
>JBLHZH010000239.1:0-4500 GCA_047629695.1 Rhodoferax sp. | reverse complement strand
GGGCACATAGGCCTCGCTGTACACCTTGTCCAGCGTCGGCCCCATGACGAAAAACGTTAAGAAAAGAGATAACCCTACCACCACCTGATTGGGTGGTGCCGACTGGGTTCCAAGAGCTTGGCGCAGCAGGGACAGCACAATCACGATACGGGTAAAACCCGTCATCATCAGCAGCACGGCGGGCAAGAAAGACAAAGCCGTAAAGAACAGCAAGGTCTGAATCGGTACCGAAAAATTGACTCCTGAGGCCCCGCTCCCCACCAGCAAAGGCAATTGTCCGCCAGTCTGCGCCAACGTCGCGGACTGCATCAGCACCAGCAGCACACCCAGCGCCAGCCGGGGGGTAAACGCCGGCATCACAGCACAGCGCCCGGCGCAGCAGATTCTCGGGTCGGCACCTCGGCTTCAAACACCCGCGGGGCGTAAACCGCCTCACTGTGCAAAAAGCTGATGTTTTGCGCCGTAACCCCGAGCGTCAACCAAGTGCGCGCGCCCTCTGGCCCGACCTCCACCGTGACCACCCGCTGGTGCGGCCCGACCGCCACCGCAGAGACCACGCGAGCGGCCGAAGCACTGGCACTACCACCGCCTGCCGTGCGACGTTGCAGCCACTTCAGGCCGAACGGCAGCAGTGCCAGCGCCAGCAGAAACAGCCCCACCGAAAACAAGGTCGAGGTCATCTACCCTTCACCCTTTGCTGACGCGCCGTAAACGCTCGGACGGTGTCACCACGTCGGTCAACCGGATGCCGAACTTGTCATTCACCACCACCACCTCGCCCTGCGCGATCAGGTAACCGTTGACCAAAACATCCATCGGCTCACCGGCCAGAGCATCCAACTCCACCACCGAGCCCTGCCCAAGCTGGAGAATATGCTTGATCGGCACCTTGGTCCGCCCCAGCTCAACCGAGAGCTGAACCGGAATGTCGAGCACCATATTGATGTCCTGGATCGGCGTGTCGCCCGAAAATGGCGAAGAAGAAAAAGGCCGGGGTGCCGCGCCACCCGACAAAACACTGCCAGGTTCGGGGCCTGCACCTTCCGTATTTTTCTGCTCCATAAGCGCCTCGGCCCAATCGGCCATGCCGTCATCTTCTGGTGGTTTGCCATCAATTGCCATTACGATCTCCCGTCCATTTAGGGTCATTACCCCGCAAACTTTTATCAATACGGATTGCATACTTTGCGTTGTGCGTTCCATATTGGCATTCAAATACAGGCACACCGTCGACGGTGACCTGTATTCGCGATTGACGATCGAGCTCAATAAAATCACCGGGCTTCATCGCCAGCAACTGTTCGATCGTCGCATCCGCACGGGCCAACTCGGCCACCAGCGTAATTTCAGCCGCCTGAATCTCCTGCGTCAACAGGTTCACCCAGCGCCGATCCACCTCAATCGAGTCGCCCTGTGTGGAAGAGTACAGCACATCCCGAATAGGCTCCAGCGATGCGTATGGCATGCACAGGTGGATGGCCCCTGCAATATCACCAATCTCCAGCTGGAAAGAGGTCGATATGACAACCTCACTGGGCGTTGCAATATTGGCAAATTGCGGCTGCATTTCAGACCTCTGATACACCAACTCCAGCGGGTAAATCCCTTTCCAGGCTTTTTTGTATTCCTCAGTGATCACATCCACCAGGCGGTTGATCACGCGCTGCTCGGTCGCCGAAAAGTCACGTCCCTCAATGCGCGCCTGAAACTTGCCATTACCACCGTACAGCGTGTCAATGACGCCAAAGACAAGCGCCGGCTCACAAACCACCAAACCACTGCCGCGCAAGGGGCGCACCGCCACAATATTGAAATTGGTCGGCACCGCCAACTCGCGTAAAAATGCACTGTAGCGCTGTACCGTGACTGGACCAACAGATATTTCAGGGCTTTTTCTGATGAAATTAAAAAGACCCACGCGCAGGTTACGGGCAAAGCGCTCATTCACGATCTCCATCGTCGGCATTCGCCCACGAACAATGCGCTCCTGACTGGAAATGTTGTAAGCACGTACCTCGCCGCGCTCGTGCACTTCTTCAACCAGCTTTTGACTTTCGCCCGTTACCCCTTCCAGCAAGGCATCGACTTCTTCTTGAGATAGAAAAGATTCACTCATAAACCAGACTCCATCGCATCCCTATTGAATAATGAAGCTGGAAAAAAGCACGCCACGAACCGGATTCTCCTCAGCGCCCTTATCCTTCTTTTTACCCTCATGCACCTCAAAAGGACGCGCGGCCTCAGCCAGAATATCAGAGGCCAGTTTTTCCTTGCCTTCCAACAATAGCAATTCAGTTGACGTCCGCTGAGAAATCAACAGCAAAATACTGCTTCGAATGGAGGGCGTATAAATTTTGACTTTATCCGGCGCCTGGGCATCTGACAACTCCAGCGTAATGCCCACCTGGGCCACTTTGCTACCGCCAGGGTCCGCTAGATTAACCACCATATTGTCCAGCGCCAAATAGATCGGAGGTCCTTTGGGCGCAACGTGGGCAGCCTCCTCCGTGCCATCATCGTAGGCATTCTTCTTGCTCAGATAAAGCCACCCGCCACCCGCCAGCGCCAGAATCAAAACGACCAAGCCAATAATCAAGAATAATTTTTTGGACGACCCGCCTGCCTTGCCTGATTTTTCAGCTGAATTGGCGTCAGACTTTGACACGTCAGGTTTGGTTGCCACTGTATTTCCTTGTCCACATGATGTTGGCCCCTATTATTTAACACATTGGTACGCTTGATCGCCGGATAAACCGTGAAAAAGCAGGATATTCAGATAAAGACCTGCTAATAAGTCATCAGACAAACAGATCAAGCGAGCGCCCGACAGCTAACGGGCTGCCACGACGAACCGTTTCTGTGGGCGCCAGCTCGGCGCTGACGACATTCCCCTGACGAACTCCCTGACGCTCGCGTGGTGTCTGCTCACCCGCCCCGCCCTGACCGGAAGCCCCCACGGAAACCCCTGACAACACCAGCCCTTCACTGGTCAACATCTCTTTCAGCTGAGTAACAGCGCTTTCAAGCAATTGCCGAACCTCGGGCTGATCCGTCCGAAAACCAATGTGCGCCATATCCCCCTTGAGTGAAATACTGACCTGTACGGGCTCCCCGCCAAAACCATCAAGCTTCAACTCTGCTTTTTGAACCCCCTGCGCCACCCAATAACTTACGTTATCGGCCAAGGCCGTCTCAAACGTGGGGGCAGACGGATCCACCATGACGGCCGACGTCTCCAATCGATTCCCGGCCATCAAGGCACTTTGCCCCGAGGTTCCCTCTGCCCCGTAACCAGAAGACAGCGCCTGCGATTTGCTCAGACTCCGGTCCGACGTACGGAAAAAACTCTCCCCCAGACCACTGGTCATCAACGCGCCAGAAAGCATCGGTTCCCGTGCCGCCGTATCTAAAAAGGTGATCTGTTTCAGCGCCCGGGACTCCGCCAAAATGGCGCCCGCGCCGGACTGCAAATCAGCCGTTTTGGCACTTGCGGTCTGAGCCGACAAGACTTGTGCCGATTGCTCCAGCAACGCCGCCACGCTTTGCCGCAAATCCAGCGCCTGACCGGCATTGACAGCCAGTGCCGACGGCTTGGCCAGTAACACCTCTGCTTTATCTGACTTGACCCCGACTGCCGTAGTGGTCCGGTTCGGCGGCGCTGACCCGAAAGCTGCGGCTAACGCGATTGACGGCGTGACAACAGGAATTGTTATGACGGCCATTAAAGAAGGATTAACAAGAATTGTTGGCGCTTCAGCGTCGACTTTCGTTACGTCATCCTGCGCACGGCTGACGTCTACAACTTTGGACACAGCAACGGCTCCGGTTGCCGGCGTTTGCGTTTGCGTTTGCGTTTTAGGCTCTTTTTGAGATTCCGCTTTCGACTCGCGTGGCGGCGCCAGTGACGTCAAAACGGAGGCGAACCCGCCGGCGTCAGCCCCATCAGCACGATCAGCGGCTTGATCCCTGTTTTTTTCCTTGACTTTATTGTTGCCTTCCGCCGCTAGCACCAGCTTGGAGCTGGCAGGCGTGTTGCTTCGTTCAATACTCATCGTTGACCTCCACTGGCGGACTCACGGGCGGCCTGACCGCTGCGCAAGGACGCAAATTCATCCATCTGCTTTTGCTCGCGCCGCGACTGAAAAACATCAATCACAGCCTGTTTTTTCTTCAACACCTGCGTCAGTCCCGCCAGCCGAAACTCGGCTTCAAGCACCACGCGCCGGGCGGCCTCCAGCTTGCGCATCGAACTCTCAATAACGCCGCCCTGCAAGCCAATGGCATGCTGCAAGCGGTCCATAAACTGGTAATGGTGGCGCATCAGCTCGGTAGTCGTGCCAGTTTGGGCGGCCGCAGACCATTTGGCAGAGGTTTCGTGCGCATAAATTTCAAGCTGCGACTGCTGGTCCTGTGCAAACGAATGCGCCCGTTGAACCAGCATTAGATCTTGGCTAGCCTGATCCCGCTTGCGCGTCGTCAGGTCAATAGCTAACTTAAAGC
>JBLHZH010000238.1:0-4522 GCA_047629695.1 Rhodoferax sp. | reverse complement strand
CACTCGGCAAAGGCGTGGTTGCCCACACCATGCGGTGCAACCACCTACCGCTCAATGGCTATCTGATCGGCGCACATGAATACGAAGCGCATTATGTGTTCGACATCTGGTATCGAAACACGTCGGACATCGTGCCGACGGTCATCACTGGTGACATGCATAGCGTTAACAAGGCCAACTTCGCCGTCCTGTACTGCTTCGGCCTGCGCTTTGAGCCACGCTTCACCAACTTCAATGACCAGTTGAAGCAACTATATTGCACCGATGACCTAGCGCTGTACGAGAAATACCTGATTGGCTCGGCCGGCCAGGTTCATTTGTCGTTGATCATGGACGAAAAACCAAACATGGATCAAGTCGTCGTTACACTTAGGTTTAAGGAGATGACCCAGGGCACGTTGATCCGCAAGCTGTGCACTTACACAGCAACAAGCCCAATGCGGCTACGATCTTTGAACTTGACAAGATCGCACGTTGCATCTGCACGTTATGTTGCCTGCGCAATCCCCAACTTGATCGAAATGCGTGTCGTTCGAACAATCGGATTAAGTCACACCACCAGCTACGTGCGGCGATCGACCAAGTCGGTGGCAAAAAGGAGTTAACCGGGCGCACCGATATCGAAATCGAAATCAGCAATCAGTGCGTGCGGCTGACCGCCAATATGATCATTTACTACAAATCGGTCATCCTGTCGCACCTGCTGACAAAGTGCGAGGCAAATGGCAGCGACAAGGCTCCGGTGCTGAGTACCCGAGTGTCGCCCGCAGCTTGGCGGCACATCCTATTAAAAGGGCACTACACCTTCCAGAGCAGCGGAAAAATGATTGGCCTGGATGCGCATTTGGCGGGGCGGGGACGGGGATGACAAAATTTCGGGGGTTCCGGCTTAGACTCCCGCGTCGCTAAAAACAAGTTCATGACCTTGGTGCTGTCCCATGTCCTTGAGCACTTTGACAGGGCCGATCAAGTGCGCCGCCAACTGCGCCGCCAACTGTTGCGTGATTGCGCCCAGCTGGGAATTTCGAACGTGGTTATGGTGGTTCCTGGTGAGACCGGCTATTGGTCTGACCCGACGCCTAAAACGTTTGTCACGATGGGCTATCTGGAGTCACACCAACTGTTGGCTTGCGAGGGCTTCAAACTGGCACATCACGCTTAGTTCCCAGGCAATATGCAATTCATTAAAAAGTTTTTCATCCACCATGAGCTGGTGCGGGTCTACCGAATGACAGACCGCGTTTGATGGGCGCTCAGAAGGCCCGCTCGCCTCGGTGCCAGGCACCTCGCACAATCGGCATGTCCCCACTCAGTCGGACCCGGATCAGGTCGGCGCGCAGACCGGGGGCCAGTTCGCCCCGGTCATTGAGGCTGATGGCACGTGCCGGGTTGCGCGTCACGGTATTGACGGCTTTGGGCAAACTCCAGCCCGCCGTGTTGCGCAGCAAAAAGGCCGACTGCAGCAGGCTGGCGGGCACGTAGTCCGAGGAGAAGATGTCGAGCAAGTCCAGCTGCGCCAGTTCGGCGGCCGCGACATTACCCGAGTGTGAGCCGCCTTTGACCAAGTTGGGACCGCCCATGACGATGCTTAGGCCCGCCGCGCGTGCCGCTTGGGCTGCCAGCACCGTGGTGGGAAATTCCGAGATCGCTATGCCTTCACGGCTCGCCTGTTCGACATGCGCCAGCTCAGTGTCATCGTGACTGGCCAGTGGCAGGCTGCGGGCAAGACTGCCGGCAATGATGGCGGCGCGGTTTGGGATGGCGTAGCGTTGCTGGTGGGCGGTGAGGTTGGCAACCAAGGCCTCGTATTCAGCGTCGTCAAACCGACCGTAGCGTTCCGAGTAGCGCCGGTATTTGGACAGGTCGCGCCACTGCCGCTGACCGGGCGTGTGGTCCATCAGGCTGACCAGCTCCACCAGGGCATCGTCGGCGTACTGCTCAAACACCGCCACAATATCGGGGGCCGACACCTCGCAACGCAGGTGCAGCAGATGCTCGACCCGCAGCAGGCCCTGGTCCCGGCAATCGTGCAGCGCCTGAATCGACACATGCTGGGTCTGGCTGCGGGCCCCGCCCTGGTCCATGTCGCCAATTACAACCGAGTCCAGCACTGTCGTGATGCCGGCTGCCGCGCACAGTGCATCGTGCATGACGGTGGCGGAAGTTGCGTTCCACAATACGCCCGGGCGCGGAACCAAGTGCTTTTCGAGGTTGTCAGTGTGCAGCTCGACCAGGCCCGGCAGCAACCAGTCACCGGCCCAGTCTTCAGCACCAAGTGCAGATGTATCACCCCGGTCAAGGGTGCGGATGATGCCCGCTTCAATCACCATGCAGCCGGTGAATTCCTCGGTAGCGGTGACAATTTTTGCGTTTTTGATGAGTCGTTGTTGCATAGAGTGGCTTTAATTTAAAGGGGTTGGCGATATTGTTCGACGTTGAGGCAGCGACTGGCTACCGCTTCGCGCACTTCATCGTCATGAAAGATACCGATGACAGCGGCGCCGCGTGCACGCGCTGCGCAAATTAGTTCCACCACGACGCGGCGGTTGTCGGCGTCCAGCGAGGCCGTGGGTTCGTCGAGCAGCAACACGGGATGATTGGCAATCAGGCCGTGTGCAATGTTCACGCGTTGCTGTTCGCCGCCCGAAAAGGTGGCTGGCGGCAGGTGCCACAGGCGCTCGTGCAGATTAAGACGCGCCAGCCACGCTGCGGCCTGACTGCGTGCCGCCTCTGCGGCCACGCCGATTCGGCGCAGCGGTTCGGCCACGATATCCAGTGTGGAGACGCGGGGGATCACGCGCAAGAACTGCGACACGTAGCCCAGCGTCATGCGCCGTACGTCGAGCACCTCGCGCGGCGTGGCCTCCGACAGGTTGAGCCACTGGTCCTGATGGCGAATGCGCACCGTGCCTTCTGTGGCGCCGTAATTGCCATATAGGCAACGCAGCAATGAACTCTTGCCGCTGCCCGAGTGGCCGGTCAGTGCCAGGCATTCGCCCGGAAGTACGCTCAGATGAATACCGGAAAAGACGGGCAGCGCCAGGCCGCCGCGCCCATGCAGGATAAAGGTTTTGGAAAGATCGGTGGCTTGAAGTAGGGCAGTCATGGTCGTGGTCAGAGTGAAAGGTAGTACGCGCATGCGTCAGGGGGTTAGGACCGAAGAAACGAGCAGTTGCGTATAGGGGTGCTGCGGGTCGTCAAGCACACGGTCGGTCAGGCCCTGCTCGACCACCTGACCGTCCTTCATGACTAGCATGCGGTGTGCCAGCAGGCGAGCTACCGCCAGGTCATGCGTGACTACCACGGCTGCCAGCTGCAGCTGGTCTACCAGTTCGCGCAGCAGATCAAGCAGGCGGGCCTGGACCGATACATCGAGTCCGGTTGTAGGTTCGTCCATGAACACCAGTCGGGGCTGGGTGACCAGGTTGCGTGCAATCTGCAGCCGCTGCTGCATGCCGCCGGAATAGGTGCCTGGCAGGTCATCAATCCGGCTCACGTCCAGCTCTACGCGTTCCATCCATGTCAGGGCTTCGGCCCGGAGTTGGCCGTAGTGGCGCGCGCCCAGCGCCATCATGCGCTCGCCGATATTGGCACCACCCGATACATTCATGCGCAAGCCGTCGCGTGCGTGCTGCTCGACAAAGCCCCAGTCGGTGCGGGCCAGCCAGCGCAAGCGTGCCTCGGTTAGGTCGGCTAGATTCACTAAGCCTGGGGCGGCTTTGCTACCTTCTTCGCGCACGTCGTAATGTACCGAGCCTTCGTCACAGGCTAGGCGCGAGGCCAGCAAACGTAGCAGTGTGGACTTGCCGGAACCCGACTCCCCCACCACGGCCAGCACCTCGCCCGGGTAAAGGTCAAAACTCACGTTGTGGCAGGCCCAGCGCAGGCGGTTGCCCTGCATGAACTGCTTGCCTGCACCACGGACGGATAACAGCAGGTTCTCGCTCATGCTGCGCTCCCTTGCTGGGCCAGCGCTTCCGGTACTTGCACGGCCTGCTGGCCACCTACCTGTCCGGCCTCGCGCCGCTCCCCGCAATAGTCACTGTCCGAGCAGACATATAGGCGACTGCCTTGGTCATCGACAATCATTTCATCGAGAAAACTATCAGCGGCGCCGCACAGCGCACAGGTATGGTCCCAGCGTTGCACTTTAAACGGATGATCCTCAAAGTCCAGGCTGCGCACCGCGGTGTAGGGTGGAATCGCATAAAGGCGTTTTTCTCGCCCTGCACCAAACAGTTGCAGTGCCGGGTTCATGTGCATTTTGGGGTTGTCAAATTTGGGTATGGGCGATGGTGACGTAAGGTAACGCTCGTTGACCAGCACCGGGTAGTCGTAGGTTTTGGAGATCGCGCCCAGCTGTGCGATATCTTCGTAGAGCTTGACATTCATGAGGCCGTATTCGGCCAATGCGTGCATCGTGATGGTCTCGCGTCGGCGCGGTTCCAGCCGGAACAATGGCTCCGGCATCGGCACCTGGTAAACGATGGTTTGCGCTTCGGTGAGTGTGCGTTCAGGGATC
>JBLHZH010000237.1:0-4539 GCA_047629695.1 Rhodoferax sp. | reverse complement strand
CAGCACCTCGCCAAACTTTGGGCCTTGCAGGTCAACGGTTTCAATGGTCAGGGGTTGGCCTGCTTTCCATGCAACTGCAGCTTTGGTTTTCATGATGTTTTTCTAACCTCGGTAAATTAAGCGCTTAACTATAAACCCGGCCGCGTTTTTTGGCCTATGCCCTTCGCACGCGTGGGTCAACCGTAAACTGTGCGGGGGGCAAGGCGAGGTCGCCTACCGTGACCGTCCATGCCCTCCTATTTGCTTCAAAAAAACAGTCATGAACAAAATTCAACTTGGCAGAGCCGATTTTCCGCACATCGGCAGCGTCAGCACCCGCTGGACTGACAACGACATCTACGGCCACGTGAACAACGCGGTCTATTACCATTACTTCGACAGCGTCATTAATGCCTATCTGATTGACGCCGGAGGTCTGGATATTCATCGGGGCGAGGTGGTGGGCTTCGTCGTGCATTCGGAATGTGATTATTTTGCCCCGGTGCGCTTTCCGGGTACTCTGGAGGTGGGTCTGGCGACCCGTAAAGTGGGCAACACCTCAGTCACCTACCAGGTGGGTCTATTCCAGCCTGGGGCCCAATCGCCGTCGGCGTTGGGCGTCATGGTCCATGTATTTGTTGATCAGGCGACCGGCAAGCCGGTGGCCCTGCCGGCGCAATTGCGCCAGGCGATGGAACGTATTGCCATGAACACGGGCAATGTCTGACACGTTTTGACCGATAGCGCGGCCAGCATCAGGCCTTGCGCGGGATGCCCAGCTTGCCGGCGGTCATTGAAAGTGGCCCGCCGTCGAGTCAGGTACTCACTAGCTTGAGGTCAAACGCTCGCTCGATTAACCAGACCAGTGCCACCCCCATGATCAGCCAGGACCCGGCCATGAATACCCCGCGCAAGTAAAAACGTGTGTTGCGCAGCAGATAGGCCAGCGGCAAAAACACCGCCACGATCGCCATCTGCCCCAACTCCACCCCTACATTGAAGCCCAGCAGCGACAAAATCAGCGCATTGGCCGGCAACCCCAGTTCCGCCAGTACGCTGGCAAAACCGAAACCGTGGATCAAACCAAAGGCAAACGCCACCAACCAGCGCCGGTTCGCCACCACCGGCCAAAGGTTGTTGGCGGCTGCCAGCACCACAGAAAGCGCAATGGCGGATTCCACCAGTCGCGAGGGCAGAGAGATCAGCCCGAGTGCGGCCAGCGACAAGGTGATGGAGTGCGCCGCCGTAAATGAGGTGACCACCCACAGCACTTCGCGCGCGGCCACACCAAAGCTGGCCACACCACGCCAGCGCCGCATTTCCACCACCAGCACAGCCGGTAACAGCAGCGAAAGTAAAAATAAAATATGGTCAAAACCAATCCAGATGTGCCAGATGCCTTCCACCAAGTACTGCTTGAACTGCGGCCAGCGCTGCACTTGCTCGGGACTGAAATTCAACAGCCCGCTGTTGGGCGATAGCACTGTGGTGTGGCTGGTGCCATCCAGCGTCAGGCGTAGCAGGCCCCGGTGCAGGTTGTCCAAGTCAAACAGCAAACGGTATTGCAAGCCCAGATCGCCCGTGGCGGCCGGGCACTCGCCGGTCAGGTGCAGCACCGCGTAGCCGCCGTCAGTATGGTCGTCTACCTGCAAACCGGACACCCGCAGGGCGCAGGCGCCACCGCGTGCCAGTTCCAGTCGACTTAACGCCCAGGCTGCCAGGTCGTTTTGGCGCGCGCGCAGCTCGCCCCAAGTTATTTCTGCATTGCCATTGCGGTCCAGCCCCAGAGCAAAGTCAATGTCGCGCAGTGCGATATCCCATTGCGCCGTGATGTTGGCCCCTCGGGCCTCGACCACCAAGTAACTGTCACTGGCCTTGTGCGCCCAGACGCTGGCTTGACCCAGTAGCAGGGCAAAAAACAAGACGATGCGCACTGTCATGATGCGTCTCCTGATTGCTTATTGCCAGCGGGCAGTTGGGCAGTTTGCGCTGCCAAGGCACGCAGGCGGGTGTCTCCAAACCCGCTGCTTTGTAGCCAGTCGCGGGCTGGTTGGGCCGCCTCACGATTTTTAGCGGCTAGCGCGGCTTCCAGCAGTACACGCAGGTCGCGCGGCTCTTTTTGCACTTGGTAGTTGTCCTGGGCCAGTTGCACGGCCAGTGCCGGGTTGTTGCGCAACCGCAGTTGAAAGCGTGCTTCTTCTGCGCGATGGGTGGTGTCGCCGCGCAGCTTGGCGGCGGCAAACCGGTCGTCCAGTGCCTGAATGTGTGCGCCAGCGGCAGGTCGTTTTAGTAGAACCTCGGCTTCGGCCAGGCGTAGCAGTAGGCCATCTGACGCCTCCCAAGTTGCAAGCCGCTGGGCCACTTCAGCCGGGCGACCGTTATCCAGTAAAAAATCCGACCAAGCTGCCAGCAGGTAGCCATCGTCCTGCCCCAGCGCCAACGCTTGGCGGTAATAGCGCTCGGCCCGGTCAGCTTGCCCTTGCCAGGCCGCCACTTCGGCGAGCCGTGTGTAGAGCCATAGGCGTTGGTCGTCGCTGTAGGTGTCTGTCAGTGCTTGCTTTAGTGTGGCGTAGGCGTTGTCCAGCTGGCCGGTGTAGGCCTGGCGCAAGCCGGCACAACCGCCATGCAGTACCAGGCGCTGCAGGCGCAGCAGTGCTGCGCATTCCTGGTCTACTTTGGTGTATTGGGCCTGTACCAGGTAGATGGCGCCGCGCCAGGCGTGGGCGCCAGCTGCGTCCGGATCCTGGGTAATAGCTGCAGCAAAGTCGCTCAGTGCGTCGGAAAAATCATGCCGGTACTGGCGCAGCATGCCCCGAATCAGCAATAGGTCCGGTGTCATCTTTGTCGTGAAGCGCGTCACGATGGCATCGGCATAGCCTACATAACGTGGGTCGCCCAGTGCCAGCGCCAGTTCAAAATACGCTTGTGCCAAGGCAACCGAGGCCGCCACGTTTTCAGGCGACTTGAGTACCGCGGCTCGCAAATCAGCCAGCGCTCGCGCACGACTGTCGTTGGCGCGAAATGGCAGTCGCTCGATCACCTCGGTCTCTGCAGCGGGTGTGCGCGGCACCGCTTGTGCCATCGGTATACACAAAGCCGCAACAAGTGCAACACTAGCGCCTAAAGACCACTGACCACGAACGGAAAATCTGATATTCATAAGTTAAAGTATATTATTGAGAGGGGCATAGTGCCGTGTCCCTACTTTATCAAACCTTAGGAAATTGAATATGAATAAATTATTGTCTACCCTCGTGATTGCCGCATTCGCAAGCGCCTCGTTTGGTGCTTTCGCCGCATCGCATGGCGGTGCTATGACCGATGCCAAGAAGGCTGAAATGATGGAACAATGCGCCAAGATGGATCCTGCTAAAGCCGATGAAAAAATGAAGGCCGATTGCAAGAAGATGATGGAAATGAAGAAGTAACCTCTTTCTTTTCCTGATAGAAAAGCGGACTTTTGAGTCCGCTTTTCTATGTCAAGTCGTCACTGCATAAGGCGCCTGGCATCTCTTACCAGTCCTCCTTAACCGCCAGAATCGCATCGCGCCCAGCGGCGGCCCGGCCCGCCAGCCAAGCGGTGACGGTACCGGCCAGCACCACGGCCAGGCACAGGGCGAGCAGCCGGGGCCAAGGCAGCAACATATCCATGGTCCAGTGAAAACTCTGCGGGTTCACTACATGTACCAGTACCACCGCGACCGCCAAACCCAGACCCAGACCGGCGATAGCGCCCAACAGCGTCCAAGCCGCACCTTCGAGCGCCACCAGGGTCAGAATCTGCTTGCGGGTCAGGCCCAGGTGGGCCAGCAAACCAAACTCCTTGCGCCGTGACAACACTTGCGCACTGAAGCTGGCGGCCACGCCAAACAGGCCGATCGCAATGGCGACCGCCTGCAGCCAGTAGGTGACGGCAAAGCTACGGTCAAAGATGCGCAGCGAGCTGGCGCGAATCTGGCTGGCGCTGCCAAAATCCAGCCACTGGCCGGCGCCGCTTTCTACCTTGTCGGCGAGTGCCCGTAGGTCGGTCTGTACGCGTGCCATGGAGACGTCGTCGTCCAGCCAAAGCGCCAGGTCGTTAGCGCGCTGGTCGCCGGTTAGTTGTTCAAAAATAGTTTTATCCAGCGTGATAGTGCCTGACTGGCGAGCGTAGTCGCGCCAGACACCGGCGACAAAAAAAGTCGGGGTGGTGGCCTGAGCTGCTAAGGTCAGCGGCTGGAAAGCCGCTGATAGGGGTGTAAACACACGTCCGGGGCGGGCGTTGTGCAAGTCCACCATGGCCTCACTCACGTAGATGCCAATTTGCCCGGGGGGCACAGGCAACGGCGGGCCCAGTAGTGGCAGGTCGCGCGCTGGGTCGATCAGCGGGCGGGCGATCAGTGCCACCGCCGGGCGCGTCGGCGCCAGCAGCAGGGCGATCTGGCGTAGCGGTTGCACCCGCTGCACGCCGGTCACAGTGGCCGCCGCCTGCACCAGCGCCGGGCTAAAGTAGACCGTGTCGCTGGCGCCCAGGTTGCTGGCGCTGCGCACATACAGGTCGGCCGGCAGTATCCGGTCCAG
>JBLHZH010000236.1:0-4539 GCA_047629695.1 Rhodoferax sp. | reverse complement strand
GTCGCGACGTAAATCTTTGAGTGTGCGGGCACCCTCTTTAGCGGCTTCACGAATCTGGCGGTCAGTGACCGCTAGGCAGATGCAGATATACATAAATGATTTTCCCGGGCCAAAGACGATGATGAAGGAGAATGGTTTTATTTTACATAAATGAGAATCATTGTCAATATCATGGACTTTATTCATCGCGAGTTAGGGGCTGCCATGGCCTGCGGCCTCGCAGAGACGAGGCGGTATTTATCTTTGTGAAGAGGTACGACGTGGCAATCTATGGCCCTTGGATTACCGCGCTGCAAAGACGAGAGGGGGTCAGGCGTTGCCCGGCTCCATGTGCACCTGAAGGTAGTTCGGCAGCGTGACATCGGCAATCAGGCGTTGTTGGGTTTCCAGCCAGTCAATCGCTTCTTCGCAGTGTTCCAGCAGGTCTTCCAGCAGGTCGCGGCTGACATAGTCCTGCAGCGTCTCGCACAGCGCAATGCTCTCGATCAGCAGGGGGCGTTGCAGGTCGCGCTCGTAGGTCAGGTCGCCGGCCAGACATTCCACGACTTCTTCGCCAATTAGCAGCTTGCCCAGGTTTTGCAGGTTGGGCAGGCCTTCCAAAAAGAGGATGCGCTCAATCACTTGGTCCGCCTCCTTCATGACGCGAATCGACTGCTTGTACTGGTAGTCGTTGAGCTTTTCCAGACCCCAGTGGCGAAACATGCGGGCATGCAAAAAATACTGGTTGATCGAGGTGAGCTCGTTTTTGAGGACCTTGTTCAGGACATCGATAATTTTTTTGTGGCCTTTCATGGTGCTGCTCCCTTAAGCCGGGTTGCCAGTTTTCATCTGGCTTTGCAGGTAATTGGGCAGGCCCACCAGAGCAATCAGTTTGAGTTGCTTTTCCAGAAAGTAGGCATGGTCCAGCTCTGTGTCTTCCAGTTGCACGCCAAGCAGGTCGCGGCTCACGTAATCCTGCGCTGTTTCGCAAGCCGCTATGGCTTTTTTCAGGTCGCCGGCGACCTTGTATTCAAGGTCCAAGTCGGACTGCAGCATGGCTGGTACATCGGCGCCGATGTGCAAGGCGTCGCGTAGCGTCAGGTTAGGCGTGCCTTCCAGAAACAGCAGGCGCTGGATGATGGCCCGGGCGTGCAGACGCTCGTGTTCTGACTCATGCAGAGTTTTCTCTGCGAGGAGGGGTAGACCCATGTCGGCATACATCTCGCCGTGAATCAGGTATTGGTCAATCGCGGTGAGCTCGCCTGGGAGCAGTGCGTTAAGGGTGTCGATGATATTTTTGTCGCCTTGCATGCGGTTCTCCTGGAATCAAGGGTGGTGGCCTGATTTCTGATTTTAGGGGCAAGCCGTATCACGCTGCAAGCGCGCGGAAATGGTCGACCGGGATTTGCGCCAGCCCGCGCGCGAATGACGAGGTGCTGGGATTTTCAACAAAAATGCAGCGCTTGCCGGTGCGCTTGCAAAAGTCCTTGACCTTCCAGTAGGCGTTGTGGCTAATACAGCCGGTCTGGCAGATCACCAAGTCGGCGGCGGCCAAGCTGGCCTGCAGCACGTTGGGGCGGTCCTCCAGCCCGCCGTCGTGGTGGGCAAAACGTCCGCCTACGCGCTCGATGAGTTCGCGGTAGCTGGGCACGTTGCTACTGCGCCCGCCGACACACAACACGGTTTTTTGATGAAAGTGCAGCGTCACGGGCTGGCTTTGCTGGGGTGCTGCCGTGCGGGTAGTCGCCGGCGGGCCGTCTGGCGCGGTGGCGGTCTCCAGGGAGGTGATCGCTTCCAGTCGTTTTTGTCGTAAATCATTGACCTGCGCTTCCAGTTCGGTTTGACGCAAGGCCATTTGCGCCACTTTCCTTTGCCAGCGTAGGCCGGCTTCAAAATCAGGCAACGTTGCTTGCAGGCTCAGCAAGGCTTCGTACAATCCAGCGATGAGCCGGTCTTTGCTAATATGCGCAGCACGTGTTTGGCGCAGTTGCGCGTTGAGTTGCGCCAGTTCGCTGGATTTATCCTGCATCCATCGTGCGCTGCGGGTTTGCACCCGGCCCAACTCGCGCCCCAGCACTGCATTTTCAGTCAGCAAGGCGTCAAACTCACTGCGACCGATACGCACACCGGTCGCCGCATGGTGCTGCAGCATGTGCATGTTGCGGTAGATCACTTCCTGCAGGGTGACATCGCAGCGTGGGTGCGTCAGGGCCGCCCAGAGGGCCGCAGCGACGGCCCCTTGTTCAACTGTTTTTTTCCACAACAGCGCCAGGTCTTCGGTGTTTTTGGCTTGCCGGAAGTCCTGAATCGTGCGGGCGTAGCGCTGCTCCAGATCCTGTTGCAGTGCTTCAGACAAGCGGCTGCGGTGGCCACACTCTGCTACCGCTCCGGCATGCACTTCGTAGTCGTCCGAGGCAGTTTGTCCGCCCAGGGTCTTGTTGACCAGTTTGCGCAGGGCCTCCGGTGTCAGGCAGATGCCAATCACCGGACAATGGCATTGCCGGGGAACGTCCCAGAGCCGCCGGCGCCGTGAACTGGTGGTGGGCAGCGGCGTTGGGTCAGGTCGGATGGGATGGCTGGCGCTGGCCATGGTGGGTTTGGACACAGGTTCACACATGGCTCACTCCTTAAATGGCAAAGATCAGGGTGTCATTTTATGCGAATAGTTCTCATTACTATTGTATATTTTTAGCCTGTCACCCTGCTGGTACAGATGATCAGTCAGGCCGTGGGCGGGGGCGGGCTTGACGTCATAATTGTTAAGAAGTTTTGTAACTCAATTCGCATGATATCCCCGCCTGTTTCGCCACCCAACAAACCTCTGACCGGCCCACAAAAAGCCTTGCGCAAGCTCGGGCTGGTGCGCCCGATTGATCTGGCGCTGCACCTGCCGTTGCGCTACGAAGACGAAACCCGTCTGAGCCAGTTGCGCGATGTGCGCGAAGGCGAGGTGGCGCAGATTGAGGGCTTGGTGACGGCCTGTGAGGTCAAGCTGACCGGGCACCGCCAGTTGCTGGTCACACTGGATGATGAGACTGACAGCTGCACGCTGCGCTTCTTCAGCTTTTACCCCACGCACCAGAAGGCGCTGGCGGTAGGCAACCGGATTCGGGTACGCGGTGAAATCCGGGGTGGCTTTCTGGGCTTGCAAATGATGCACCCGACCTTCAAAGCGGCGGGTGGCGATCTGGCGCAGGCCCTGACGCCCATTTACCCGACTGTGGCCGGCCTGCCGCAGGCCTACCTGCGCCGGGTGGTGCAGAGTGGACTGGCCCGCGCCGATTTGAGCGACACCATCCCGCTGAAAAATCTGAATGCCATGGGTCTGCAGGCTGATTGGAGTCTGCATCAGGCGCTGTTTTTTTTACACAACCCGACGCCCGATGTGGCCCTGGCCACGCTGGAAGACCACAGCCACCCGGCCTGGCAGCGCCTCAAGGCCGAGGAGTTGCTGGCGCAGCAGTTGTCCCAGTTGCAGGCCAAACGCGCCCGTGACCTGTTGCGCGCCCCGGTGCTGCAGGCTGCACGCGACCTGGTGGACGGCGCTGTGCCGTTGCATGAGCAGTTGCTGGCGGTGCTGCCCTTTGCGTTGACGGGCGCACAGCGCCGCGTTGGCGAGGAAATCATGCAGGACCTGGGTCAGCTGGTGCCGATGCATCGCCTGTTGCAGGGCGATGTGGGCTCGGGCAAAACCGTGGTGGCGGCGCTGGCCGCGGCGATTTGTATCGACGCGGGCTGGCAGTGCGCGCTGATGGCGCCGACCGAGATTCTGGCGGAGCAGCACTTTGCCAAGCTGCTGGGCTGGCTGGCGCCCCTGGGCATCAAGACCGCCCGCCTTACCGGCAGCCAGAAAACCAAGGAGCGGCGCGAGATGCTGGCGCTGATTGCCAGCGGCGAGGCCGGTCTGGTGGTCGGCACCCATGCCGTGATTCAGGACAAAGTGGTGTTCAAAAATCTGGCGTTGGCCATCATCGACGAGCAACACCGCTTTGGCGTGGCCCAGCGGTTGGCGCTGCGCAGCAAACTGGCACCCCAGCCGGTTGTGGCCGAGGGGCTTGAAGGCGGCATGGTCCCAACGGTCGCGCTGGAGCCGCATCTTCTGATGATGACGGCGACGCCGATTCCACGCACCCTGGCCATGAGTTATTACGCTGATCTGGCCGTCTCCACCATTGACGAGTTGCCGCCCGGACGTACGCCCATCATCACCAAGGTGGTGAACGACGCCCGGCGTGACGAGGTGATTGAGCGCATCCGCCTGCAACTCGACGCCGGCCGGCAGATTTACTGGGTCTGCCCGCTGATCGAAGAAAGCGAGGCGCTGGACCTGAGCAACGCCACCGAAACCCACGCGCACCTGAGCGCGGCCCTGCCCGGCGTGGTGGTCGGCTTGTTGCATTCACGCATGCCGGTGGCCGAGAAGAAAGCCGTGATGGCCTGCTTCACTCGCGGTGAGATGGGCGTTTTGGTTAGCACCACGGTAATTGAGGTGGGGGTTGACGTGCCTAACGCTTCGCTGATGGTGATTGAGCACGCTGAGCGTTTTGGCCTGTCGCAGCT
>JBLHZH010000235.1:0-4563 GCA_047629695.1 Rhodoferax sp. | reverse complement strand
ATGGGTTGTCCCAGGCGGTCGACCACGGTGATGTCCCAAGTCTTCATCGCCAGGGTCTGACCTTTGGCCCACAGCCAGACAAAGTAAATGCCAAACACCACAAAAATGAAGGCCTGAAGGGCATTGCGGTTGTCCATAGCATTGCGGGTCTGGCTTAAGGTGCCAAACAGGTAACCTGCAATAAAAACAACACCAAACATCAACATGCCTTCATAAAGCCAGCAGGCCATGCGCCGGGCCAGACTGGGCGCTATCAACTCAGGTGTCATGGGTTGGGCGCCGACTGCGGTAGCAGCGTATGGCGATTAATTAATGTGTGAGGTAAAGCTTTGGGGGGCACGATGGTTAACTTTTTGGGAGAAACTGGTTTCGATGCTGCCGCTGCACCCGCCAGTTTGGTATTGGCACTTGTCGCTAGTTTTTTCTTTTCTTCCGAGCTGAGTTCTTGGTAGGCTTGCCAAGTATCATTTTTTTGAGTGGATGTCAGTTGCTTTGTCTGGGCAAAATTCAAGCGTGCTTGGGCCCGTTGCAGCTGGCTGAGGGACACCCATTCGGTCATTCGGGCATGCATTTTTGCCTGCTCTTCGGTTGCCAGCGCCGGGTATTCGCGGGCAATGGCAATCCATTTTTTCTTTTGCACCTCACCCAGTTTTTTCCAATCTGCCGTCAGCGGTTTTAGTGATATTTTTTGCTCTGGGGTCAGGTCTTGCCAATCGGGCTTGGTGAACTGGTTGGTTAAGCTGGAAGTTTTGCGCTCAGGGGTTGGTGCAGACACCTTGGGTAACACGAGTTGTGGCATCGGGGGCGACGGCAAATCCAGTTGTTGCGCGTGCACGGAGCCATGGCAAGCTCCCAAAAGGAGCAAAAGACCCAATGCGACAAAGTCAATCCCTACAGTAGGACTGACGAGTCTGTTGTTACTAAGCGAAAAGCACGAAAAGATCATGGCGTGCAATTTATAGATTTTCCCTGACACCCAGTTTGAGAAATTGTACAAATCCAGGGTCGGTGTAGGCTGCTGGTGGCAAGTCATCAGTCAGCAAAGCCGAGTCAATTTCTGCTAGTTCATTAGCACGTCGGTCATTTTGAATTACGTTAATGGCGATGAGGCCAACCACCAACCCCAGTAGCGGCAGTAAGGCCGCCAGTCGATCCCGCCAGCGTAAGTCGTCGTCACCAAAAGTCATCGCGGCAGAAGCACCTGATGCGGTCACGCTGCTCGCTAAGCTGAGTGTGGCTATTTTGCGTTTACTGAGGGCCTGCATTCTGGCGGCGCGTAAGCGCTCGGAAATATCGTAATCAAGTTCTCCGTTGGCTTCATTTAGACGCGCAGTAACCAAGCGGCCGAACCGGTCTTGTGCCAGTTGATTCTGGTATTGATGCGAAATGCTCATAGTGTTACTCCTTTTGCCTTCAATGCTTTGCTGAGGGCCAACACAGCCCGCGAACAGTGCGTTTTAACGCTGCCTTCCGAGCACCCCATAGCCGTTGCGGTCTCTGCCACATCGAGTTCTTCCCAATAACGCATCAGGAAGGCTTCTCGTTGACGCTGGGGCAGTGCCTGGATCTCGGTTTCGATTTGAAGCAATATTTGCGCCCGTTGAGTTGCGCTTTCCGAGCTTTCAGTCTGATTAGTGTGATTTTGAGCGTTTAAAGTTTCCAGAAGGTTAAATTCTCCTTCATCTCCCTCGGTTTCAAAATCACTCATAGTTGAAAACACGGCCTGCCGAGTTTTTTGCCGGCGAAACCAGTCCAAGGTGCAATTCGACAAAATACGTTGAAACAACATGGGTAATTCAGCTGGCGTCTTGTCGCCGTAGTGCTCCGCCAGCTTCATCATGCTGTCTTGAACAATGTCCAAAGCAGATTCTTGATTACGCACGTGATATAGCGATCGTTTGAAAGCGCGTTTTTCGACGCTTTTCAGAAAATCTGAGAGTTCTTGTTCAGTTGCCAAAAGAGGGTGGCCTGTATGGCGCTGCCGTTTATATCACTCGTTTTTGATGCACTTAAAGTAAATTGCACCAATTTTTATGTCAATTATCGCACTCGGTGCGTCTATTTTTGGATTGATCAAGGGTGTTTGAATGGGGGTAATGCGATAATCTATTTTGCAAATTAAAAAGCAAACGGGTTCTGGTCCGGCGCAAAAATCACTGCGCCCATGGCTTTGACCTCAAGTTCCGACGCGACGCCACAAGTGTTTGCGAAGGAGCACCCAAGGTCTTTCGTCAGAGAAATTCACAAAGGTTCATCATGGAAATATTAAAAGCCGAGACGGCTTCAGTTGCAGCGACAGCCGCAAAAAATCAGATGCAAACCACCAAAGTGGTGGCAGCGACCCCACCCGGTGACACTGAACTCAGAGGTGCAGAGATCCTCATCAAGGCCTTGCAGGCCGAGGGTGTCAAATATGTTTGGGGCTATCCCGGCGGTGCGGTCCTGCATATTTATGACGCTTTTTACAAGCAAGACACGATTAAGCATATTCTGGTTCGCCATGAGCAGGGTGCGGTTCATGCCGCTGATGGTTATGCCCGTGCGACCGGTGATGTTGGCGTTGCTTTGGTCACCTCCGGGCCGGGTGCAACTAATGCTATCACCGGTATTGCCACGGCCTACATGGACAGTATTCCCATGGTGATCGTGACGGGGCAAGTCCCGACACACGCCATTGGTCTAGATGCTTTCCAGGAATGTGACACGGTGGGCATTACCCGCCCGATCGTCAAGCATAACTTTCTTGTCAAGGATGCGCGCGATTTGGCCGAGACCATGAAAAAAGCGTTTCATATTGCCCGCACCGGCCGTCCCGGTCCGGTGGTGGTCGACATCCCGAAGGACGTTTCCTTTAAGAAGGTGCCTTATTACGGTTACCCTGAGAGCGTGGAAATGCGCTCTTACAACCCGGTGCGAAAAGGCCATGGCGGACAGATCCGCAAGGCCCTACAACTGCTGCTGACCGCCAAGCGCCCATACATATACACGGGTGGCGGCGTCATTTTGAGCAACGCGTCGGCCGAGTTGCGCACCCTAGTGGATATGCTGGGCTACCCCTGCACCAATACCCTGATGGGCTTGGGCGCTTATCCAGCGAGTGACCGCAAGTTTCTGGGCATGTTGGGCATGCACGGCACGGTTGAGGCGAACAATGCGATGCAGCACTGCGACGTGCTCCTGGCCGTAGGTGCCCGTTTTGACGATCGTGTCATTGGTAACCCCAAGCACTTTGCGCAAAATGAACGCAAGATCATCCATGTCGACATTGACCCCTCCAGCATCTCCAAGCGCGTGAAGGTGGACATTCCGATTGTGGGCGATGTCAAGGAAGTTCTGTCCGAGTTGATTGCGATGATCCGCGAAGGGGCCCTCAAGCCCGACAGCGAGGCGCTGGGCGCCTGGTGGGACACGATTGAAGGCTGGCGCAAGCGCGACTGCATGAAATATGACCATGGCAAGGGCGATGTGATCAAGCCGCAATTTGTGGTTGAAACGCTCTGGAATATGACCAAGGATGCCGATACTTACATCACCTCCGATGTGGGTCAGCACCAAATGTGGGCAGCCCAGTATTACCACTTTGACGAACCCCGTCGCTGGATCAACTCGGGCGGTCTGGGCACCATGGGCGTCGGCATTCCTTATGCTATGGGCATCAAGATGGCCAAGCCGGAGTCCGAAGTGTTTTGTGTCACGGGCGAAGGTTCGGTGCAAATGTGTATTCAGGAGCTCTCGACCTGTTTGCAATACAACACGCCGATCAAGGTCGTGTCGCTGAACAACCGTTACCTTGGTATGGTGCGTCAGTGGCAGGAGATTGACTACGAAGGGCGCTATAGCCATAGCTATATGGATGCACTGCCCAACTTTGTCAAATTGGCCGAAGCTTACGGGCATGTGGGCATGTTGATCGAGAAGCCACAGGATGTGGAGCCTGCGCTACGTGAGGCCCGCAAGCTGAAAGATCGTACTGTTTTCATGGACTTCCGCACGGACCCCACCGAAAACGTATTCCCGATGGTGAAAGCAGGCATGGGTATCACCGAAATGCTGCTCGGCTCTGAAGATCTTTAACTAACTCCTGACTGATCTGTTGTTGACTCACCCCTTTGGCCATCGCCACGAGGTGGGGCTAACAAACAGGCGTCCCATTCCATGAAACATATTATTGCAGTACTGCTGGAAAATGAACCCGGCGCCCTTTCTCGCGTCGTGGGTCTTTTTTCGGCCCGAGGCTACAACATTGAGTCTCTCACTGTTGCGCCGACCGAAGACCCCAGTCTGTCGCGCATGACGATCCAGACCACTGGGTCAGATGACTTGATCGAACAAATTACCAAGCATTTGAATCGTCTGATTGAAGTCGTCAAGGTCGTTGATTTGACTGAAGGAGCTTACACCGAACGTGAGCTCATGATGGTGAAGGTGCGCGCCGTTGGCAAGGAGCGCGAAGAGATGAAGCGCATGGTGGATATATTCCGAGGCCGCATCATCGATGTGACCGAGAAAAGTTACACCATAGAGTTGACCGGTGTTCAGTCGAAAAACGATGCGTTTTTGGAG
>JBLHZH010000234.1:0-4563 GCA_047629695.1 Rhodoferax sp. | reverse complement strand
CGATAAAACAGTTGTCACGTTTGCTTACCAGCGTGAAATTCATCTGGTGGGTCCGGCTTACCTGACCCTCAAATACCAGGGCCAGGTTAATTAAGGGGGCAGAAAAGCACCACAGTACCCTCGTCTCTGCGAGGCCGCAGACCGCGGCAGTCCATCACTCTTGGATTGCTGCGCTACGGTCGCAAGGCCAAAAGTAAATAAGCGCAATATTTATAACTTCTAGGGGCGAGAGCCGTCAACATGAGAGAGACAGTAAGTTGTGAATGAAGGTTTGAATGCGTTGCAAGATCGCTTGCAACATAAATTTGCGAATCTGCAATTGCTGACGCAGGCGGTGACACATCGCAGCTTTTCGCAGGATCACAACGAGCGCCTTGAGTTTTTGGGTGATTCGGTGTTGAGCCTGGCGGTGGCCGACATGCTGTTTGAGCGTCTGAGCACCCTGCCGGAAGGCGATTTGTCGCGCGTGCGGGCCAACCTGGTGAAGCAGGAGACACTGCACCAGCTGGCTTTGACGCTGGCGTTGCCGACAGTTCTACGCCTGGGCGAGGGCGAGGCCCGGTCTGGCGGTCACAAGCGGCCGTCGATCCTAGCGGATGCGCTGGAAGCCTTGATCGGTGCGGTTTATCTGGACGCTGGCTTTACGGCCGCGCAAGCTTTGGTGCAGCGCCTGTTCAAGCCGTTAGAAATTAATGCCAGTATGGATGCTATCGGTAAAGATCCTAAAACCGAGTTGCAGGAGTGGTTACAGGGGCGCAAAATGAATTTGCCGCTGTACCGGGTGGTGGGAACGCAGGGGGCGGCTCACCAGCAGACGTTTGACGTTGAATGTGAAATTATCGAACTCAATTTTTCCGAGCGTGGCATTGGCGGTTCACGCCGTGCCGGCGAACAGGCAGCCGCCAGTGCGATGCTGCAAACAATCAAGGCAAAGGCCAAATCATGACAGATACTAAAAATACAGCGACTGACGCAGACGCCTCCGGGCCTGAAGGTCAGAACGATGTGGAAAGCATGCTTAAAAGTATGCGTGTAGCCGCACCTGCGGCCACGCCGGCCGAGGGCCAGCGTTGCGGCCTGATTGCTATTGTGGGTAAGCCTAACGTGGGTAAATCGACCCTACTTAACGCGTTGGTAGGTCAGAAGATCAGTATCACGTCGCGCAAGGCGCAAACCACACGCCACCGTATCACTGGCATTCACAGCCAGGGCGCCACGCAGTTTGTCTTTGTTGATACACCCGGTTTCCAGACGCGTCACAACAACGCCTTGAACCGTTCGCTGAATAAAACCGTGCTGGGTGCGGTCGGCGATGTGGATTTGATTTTGTTTGTCGTCGAGGCTGGTATGTTCAATCAGGCCGATGCCAAGGTGTTGTCTCTGCTGAGCAAAGACATTCCCACCCTGTTGGTCGCCAATAAGCTGGACCAGGTGAACCGCCGCGCTGACATTGCGCCCTGGTTGCAGGAAATGCAGCAACGTCATGCGTTTGCTGAGTTCGTGCCGATGTCGGCTAAAAATGCCAAGGATATTGAGCGCATGCTGGGCATTTGCGAAAAATACCTGCCCGAGCAGGCCTGGTGGTACGCCGAGGACGAACTGACCGATCGCAGTGAGAAATTTCTGGCCAGTGAGACCGTGCGCGAAAAGCTGTTCCGTCTAACCGGTGACGAGTTGCCCTACACCTCGACCGTAGTGATAGACAAATTCGAAGAAGAAGCTGGCCGTGGCAAGCAGAAGCGCCTGCTGCGCATTGCCGCCACTATCGTGGTGGAGCGCGACACCCACAAAGCCATGGTTATTGGCGACAAGGGCGAGCGTATCAAGCGCATCGGCATGGAGACCCGCGTTGAGCTTGAAAAAGCGCTGGACTGCAAGGTCTTTATCGAGATGTGGGTCAAGGTGCGCTCCGGTTGGGCTGATGACGAGGCCCGCGTTCGCTCCTTCGGTTACCAATAAGGGAGCGGCAAATTCCAACAGTGCCGTCGTCTCTGCGAGGCCGCTTGAGCGACGGTTGACGTGGCAACACAACGTATTGCTGACGAGCCAGCTTATGTGATTCACCGCTACGACTGGAGTGAGTCCAGCCTGATTCTGGAGGTGTTTACGCGTCACTATGGTCGCATTGCTTTGGTGGCCAAGGGTGCCAAGCGACCGAGTTCCAGTTTTCGCCCGATCTTGCTGCCCTTGCAACCGCTGCACTTGGCCTTTGGCGGCGATGCCGAAATTCGTACTTTGAAAGGCGCGGAGTGGCAGGGCGGCCATGTCATGCCGACTGGCGATGCGCTGATGTCGGGCCTCTATCTGAATGAGCTGCTGCTAACCCTGTTGGCCCGTGATGATCCGCATCCGGTGCTGTTTGATGTTTACGCCAAAGTGGTGCAGGTGATTGCCTCGGCCCATGGCGAGGCCCTGCAGCCCGCGCTGCGTGCCTTCGAGCTGCTGCTGCTACGCGAAATCGGTTTGCTGCCCCTGCTGGACGTTCAAACCCTGACCTTGCAGCCTTTGTTGCCTGAGCAGTATTACACCCTGGTGCCCGAAGGCGGCCTGCGTCAGGCCCACACCAGCGACCGGGCCAGTTTGGCAGGCGCCCAATGGGTCGCGTTACAACAGTCTTTGGTAGACAACGCGCCGTTCATGGCCACTTTGCGCGCCAGCGCCGAGGTCGTGGGGCCGCTTAAACCCCAAATGCGTACGCTGCTGAACTACCATTGTGGCGTCAGCAACTTGCGTACCCGACAAATGATGATCGACCTGCAATCACTATGAAAAAAACCTCGCTCTCAGTGAATCTCAACAAAGTAGCCTTGGTGCGCAATACGCGCCATCTGGGCATTCCCAGTGTGATGCGGGCCGCTACCCTGTGCCTGCAGGCCGGTGCCGATGGCATCACGGTGCATCCGCGACCCGATGAACGTCATATACGGGGCGAGGATGTGCGTGAGTTGGCGGCCTTGCTGGAAGCCTGGCCGCGCTGCGAGTTTAATATTGAAGGCAATCCGTTTCAAAACCTGATGCCTTTTGTGCGTGCGTTCAAGCCGCAGCAATGCACATTCGTGCCTGATTCCGAAGACCAGTTCACCAGTGACCATGGCTGGAATCTGAGCCATGATGCCGACCGTTTGCGCCCGCTGATTGCCGAGGCCCACAGCCTAGGTGTGCGCGTCAGCCTGTTTATGGACGCTGACCCGCAGTCCATGGCCGCTGCCAAAGCGGTCGGCGCTGACCGTGTCGAACTCTACACCGAACCGTTTGCCGCTGCCTGGGGCAGCGCGCAGCAGGCCGCCGAGTTAGCCCGTTTTGCCGTTGCAGCGCAGGCGGCGCAGGCACTCGGCCTGGGGGTCAACGCCGGCCATGACTTGAACCGCGATAATCTCATCGCTTTCATTCGGCAGGTCCCGGGCGTGGCCGAAGTGTCGATTGGCCACGCGCTGATTGCCGATGCCCTTGAGCTGGGCTACAGCGCTACCGTTGAGGCTTATTTACGCTGCCTTCACGACGGGCATGCCGGACGGGGGCCAGCGTGATCTACGGCGTTGGCACCGACATTTGCGATGTCCGGCGCATCCGGGCCAGCTTGGTGCGTTATGGCGAACGTTTTGCCAACCGGGTTTTGAGTACGGCCGAGTTCGCCGTCTGGCAAGACCGCAGCGCGCGCTGGCCGGAACGTGGTGTGCGTTACCTGGCCACCCGCTTCAGTGCCAAGGAGTCCTTTAGCAAAGCGATTGGCCTCGGTATGACCATGCCGATGACCTGGCGCCTGTGCGAAATTGGCAGTCTTCCCAGTGGCAAGCCCATCATCGTGCTGCACGGCGGCCTGAAAGACTGGTTTGAGGTACAAAGCCTGCATGCCGAGGTGACTGTCACCGACGAAACCGACTATGCCAGCAGTTTTTGCATTGTGGAGGTCAGGGATAAAATCCGATCTCTGTCGCCGCTGAACCCCGTCCAGGCCGTCAGGGTCTGAAAACACTCTGTTTGACTGAGTCTCCCATGACACAACATGCGCCCCTCTTGATTGACATCGCCGGTCTCAGCCTGAGTCTGCTGGACCGCCATCGCCTGCGTCACCCACTGGTCGGTGGCCTGATTTTGTTTGCCCGTAACTGGCAGGACCGTGCGCAACTGACGCAGCTCTGCCGCCAGATCAAAAAACTGCGTAAAGATCTGCTGATTTGTGTCGATCACGAAGGCGGGCGCGTGCAGCGTTTCAAGACCGATGGCTTCACCCACCTGCCGCCGATGCGCACGCTGGGGGCGATGTGGATGGACGACAAAAAAGGTAGCCAAGGTAATGGTGCCCTGTGCGCCACCAATGCCGCCACTGCTTGTGGTTATGTACTGGGGGCCGAGTTGCGCGCCTGTGGTGTGGATTTTAGTTTCACACCCGTGCTTGATCTTGATTTTGGCGAAAGTCGTGTGATTGGCGACCGGGCATTCGCGCGCGACTCGCGTGTGGTCAGCCTGCTGGCCAAGAGCCTGATGCAGGGGCTGTTGCAAAGCGGCATGGCCAATTGCGGTAAACACTTTCCAGGTCACGGTTTTGTCAAAGCCGACTCACAC
>JBLHZH010000233.1:0-4580 GCA_047629695.1 Rhodoferax sp. | reverse complement strand
ACGGCAGTCTGTCAAGGTTGTTGGTATCGATGCTAACGCAGAGCTTGAGGATTAGGAAATTACCAATAGCCCGCGCCTGCACTTCTCGTCTCTGCGAGGTCGCAGGCCGCGGCAGTCCCTGGTGCCTGGATTGCCGAGCTACGCGCGCAAAGACCAAGGTGCTCTCCAAGTCCCTTAGGTAAAGGCCATTCAGCCGTCGTCATGCTCGTGGTCGGTGAAGGTGCTGCTGAATGTCTAGCCGGGATCAGGCCATTGGGGGACTGCTGCCACTCCCAGGTCCAGTACACCAGAACGGCGACCAGCAGCAGGGCTAGCAGGCCGTGGTTGCGTTTGACCAAGTCCGGTCCCGGGCCGTCGACTGCCGCCTTGGCGCCAGTTGACGCTGGCGGGTGAGCCGTTAGCCAAAGTGTCGGTCAGAACGTTGAGCCACTGCGGGGCTGGTATCAGTTTGCGCCACACCAGCGATAACCGCGCCTGCGGAGGCCCTACATGGCGTTGAGCACACGCCAAGTTAGAAGTTCTGCCAGTGTGTAGCCCCGCGTGACATGCAGCATGCGCCAGCGTTCAAAGTCGGCCTTCAGGTAGGTATCCAGAAAACTCAGGGCAAACAGCCAGCGAAAAATCCGCGTCGGGGCCTCCACCATGCGCCGGGTGCGCGCGCTGGCGCTGGGCGACGCGCCGAGGGCGCTACTTGCGTTCATGACGAGACTCCTTGTCGTCTATTAACCAGACTAGGTCTGGCGATAACGCGCTTCCAGGTCCAACGGAAACTTGAGTCCGGATTCGTTGAAGTTGCCCTGCTCGGGCCCGGTGCGTCAGGCGGTGCAATTAGCCGCGCTTTCGACCGAAGCGAAACGCCAGACCGAGGCGTCGAGCTTACCGTGCTTGTGGATAACCCAGGTAGACTGGGTAATACGCTCCTATAGTGGTTCCTCGTGGACGCGCTTGGAAGTACTGGCGTTAGTCTGCAAGCAGCTGCTGATGGCGCGGATACTGGCCTCTTCCAGTGAGGTATCGGTGCCGTAATACTAATTCAGGTTGACCATCAGGCGCTTCTAGGACGGTGCCGGCAACATGCCCGCCGAGTAGGCCACGTGGCAGGCTGTGCACTTGGCTTTGTAGATAGAAGGCGTGTCACCCTCGGCTTTCAGCCCAGGCACTTAACGTGTCGGTCGCCAGGAGGCTGATGAAGGTGAGTTTATTGAAAAGTGTGTGTGCCATGCGGTTCTTTTAATACGGCGAATTCAGACTGTCGTTCCTGCGAGCGAAGCGCGCCAGTCCATGATTTCCTAGATTGCCGCGTCGTTCCCCCTCGCAAAAACGAGCCGTAAGTGACGGGGTGCATGCAATTTCATTCTCTCTTCAAGGCTTGAGCGTGATGAGCCAGGCCAGTACATTGTTTTTCTTCGGCCGTGCACTCGCGTCCCATCACGTCGTTACAGTTATGACCAACCCATTTTTCTGCCTTGCCGGAGTCGGTGAATCTTTTCGGGTTGATCGCTGGCGCCAGTGGCGTAATGACCTTGCTGGCACTGGCGTATTTGCCTACGGCGGTGGGCATCGCGTGATGGCAGGAAGCACAACTCCATTCCTTGCTGTGTTTGGTGGCAAACATTTACTGACCGCGCGCCGGTTGGGCTGGTGCGCCCGCCTGCGCGGGGTAGCCGGCCAGTTGTCCGGCCGGTGTGATAGCGTCAATAAGGGGCTGAGCGCGGTGGCCGTCAAGGCCAACAAGCGCAGAAAAGGTTTAAAAATGTGCATAACACCTCTATGAAAAGCCATGGTGGGGCGCACAGATTAAGCAATGCTTAAGGTGCTAGGCGACACTTTGATGGAGGACTACTGCAGGTCGCGGACCACATCCATGGCCTGCTCGACCCGCTCCACAGCGTGGATGGTTAGGCCATCAATCGGTTTTTTGGGGGCGTTAGCCTTGGGCACCACGGCGACACTGAAGCCCAGTTTAGCGGCTTCGCGCAAGCGCTCCTGGCCACGCGGTGCGGGGCGTACCTCGCCTGCCAGCCCGACCTCGCCAAAGGCAAAAAAACCTTTGGGCAGCGCTTTGCCGCGCAGGCTGGACGTGATGGCCAGTAGCACCGCCAGATCGGCCGCAGGCTCGCTGATGCGCACACCGCCGACGGCATTCACAAATACATCTTGGTCCATGCAGGCGACACCCGCATGGCGGTGCAGTACCGCTAGCAGCATGGCGAGGCGGTCTTTGTCCAGCCCCACGCTAAGGCGCCGGGGGGATGGGCCACCATCGTCCACTAGCGCCTGAATTTCGACCAACATTGGACGCGTGCCCTCTAACGTCACCATCACGCAACTGCCGGGTACCGGCTCGCTGTGTTGGCTAAGGAAGATGGCGCTCGGGTTGCTCACGCCCTTGAGGCCTTTCTCTGTCATGGCAAATACGCCAATCTCGTTGACTGCGCCAAAGCGATTTTTGATGGCGCGCACCAACCGGAAGCTGCTGTGTGTGTCGCCTTCAAAGTACAGCACCGTGTCTACCATGTGCTCTAGTACGCGTGGCCCGGCCAGCGTACCTTCTTTGGTGACGTGACCCACCAGCACAATGCAAACGCCAGTGGCCTTGGCGGTGCGCGTCAGGTGGGCTGCACATTCACGCACTTGCGCCACTGAGCCGGGAGCGGAGGTGAGTTGGTCGGAGTAGACAGTTTGAATCGAATCGATGACAGCGATGTCGGGCTGCATGCTGTTGAGCGTGGCTAAAATCTTATCCAGCTGAATCTCGGCCAGCACTTTGACCTGTGAGTTTTCCAGGCCCAGTCGGCGCGAGCGTAGCGCCACCTGAGCGCCACTTTCTTCACCGGTGACATACAAAGTGTTTTGTCCGCTGCGTTGCAGTGAGTCCAGCGCCTGTAATAGCAGGGTGGATTTGCCGATGCCGGGGTCGCCACCAATTAGCACCACGCCGCCTTCGACAATGCCGCCGCCCAGCACCCGGTCCAGCTCCTCGTGGCCGGTGGGAGTGCGTGCCATGTCGATCGCGTCAATGTCACCCAGGGTCACGACTTCGGCGGTTTTGGCGAGCGAGGCAAAGCGATTTTTGGTGGGCGCGTTACTCTCTGGAACTGATTCAATCAGCGTGTTCCAGGCATTGCAGCTGGGGCATTTACCCAGCCATTTGGGGCTGGTGCCGCCGCAGTCGGAGCAGACATAAATAGTTTTTTCTTTGGCCATGGCTTGATGTTACTGGCTATCACTTCTGGGCTTTGCGGTGAGGCGCGACGCAGTAATCTAGAACGTCACGAACGGCCGTGCTGTGCTGCGCGGGCCTGTTATAGCCCTCGTAATTCAGCAAATCCATGTGGATTTAAAAGAATTTATTTATTTGTAATAGTTGGTAGAACGTATAGTCCATCCTCATATTAAATGGTAGTGTTTAATTTTGGACCCGCGCCTACCCGGCCGGACTGTACAAAACCCAAGCACCAAGGAGGCACACTGTGGCCAAGCAAATTTGCATTAACCATGTGTTCAAGGTGTTCGGCGAGAAACCGCAGGATGCACTGGAACTTGTCAAACAAGGCGCTAGCAAACAGGAAATTCTGGCACATACGGGCTGCTCTATCGGTGTTTTTGACGCCAATTTCACGATCGAAGCCGGTGAAATCTTTGTCGTCATGGGCCTTTCCGGTTCGGGCAAGTCGACCCTAGTGCGCTTACTTAATCGCCTGATCGAGCCGACCGCTGGCACCATCGTGATTGAGGGCGAGGATATCAACGGTCTGTCTGACAGTCACCTGCGTGCCTTGCGCCGCAAGGACATCAGCATGGTGTTTCAGTCGTTTGCCTTGATGCCGCATATGACGGTGTTGGACAACACCGCCTTCGGCCTAGAACTAGCTGGTGTCGGTCATACTGAGCGCTCCGCCCAGGCTACCCTGGCCCTGGAGCAAGTGGGTCTGACCGGCTATGGTGCCAGCTACCCCGATGAACTCTCGGGCGGCATGCAGCAGCGCGTTGGCTTGGCGCGTGCGTTGGCCTCGGATCCATCGATTTTGTTGATGGACGAGGCTTTTTCGGCGCTCGATCCCATCATCCGCGTCGAGATGCAGTCAGAACTATTGCGATTGCAGCAAATCAAGCGCCGCACGGTGGTCTTTATCTCGCACGATCTGGACGAAGCCATGCGCATTGGCGACCGTATTGCCATTATGAAAGACGGTCTGGTCGTACAGGTGGGTACGCCCGAAGAAATTTTGCGCAACCCGGCAGATGACTACGTGCGCAGTTTTATTCATGGTGTGGATGCCGCCGCCGTGTTCAAGGCTTCTGACATTGCGCGCAAGTCGCAAATCGTGGTGTTTGAGCACCCGAGCCGGGGCTCTCGCGCTGCACTCAAAATGCTGGAGGACGAAGACCGCAGTTACGCCTACGTTGTCAGTCCAACGCAACAATTTTTAGGTGTGGTCTCGGCAGATGGGTTGCGCACGGCCTTGCACGATCACGTCGGGCCGCTGGGTCTGACCTCTGTTTATTTGCCCGACGTGCAGCCGATTGCCGCTGACGCGCTGGTTAGCGAGCTGTTCGGCCAGGTCGCACAAATGCCT
>JBLHZH010000232.1:0-4608 GCA_047629695.1 Rhodoferax sp. | reverse complement strand
ATATTCTGATTGCCACCGGTGGCCAGCCATTTCTGCCGGCAATTCCTGGTATAGAACATGCCATCACCTCGAACGAGGTGTTTGACCTGCCGCAAATGCCCCGGCGCGTGCTGATTGTGGGCGGCGGCTATATCGCAGTGGAGTTTGCCGGTATCTTGAACGGCCTGGGCGCCGAGGTCACGCTGTGTTACCGGGGCGAGCAGATTTTGCGTGGCTTCGATGACGACGTGCGCCAGCATCTGCACGACGAAATGGTCAAGAAAGGTATCCGCCTCATGTTACACAGCGATGTCGACCGGATCGACTGCAATTCCGATGGCGTGCGCGAGGTCAGCCTGACAAGCGTGGCGGAGACAACACGGCACAACTTTGATGCCGTGCTGTATGCCACCGGGCGGGTTCCCAACAGTGCCAACCTGGGCCTGCATGAGATCGGCGTGGCGCTTGACAAGGCCGGCGGCGTTCAGGTGAATCCTTTTGGCCAGACCAACGTTCCCAGCATTCATGCGGTGGGCGATGTGACGAACCGTATCGCGCTCACACCGGTGGCGATTCGTGAGGGAGCGGCTCTGGCCACCACGCTATTTGGGCCGACACAAACCCAGGCCGATCTGACGGTGGTGCCGTCCGCGGTGTTCAGCCTGCCCCCCATCGGTACCGTCGGACTAAGCGAAACCGAGGCTTTAAAACAGCATGAAAAAATTGATATCTACCAGGCCAATTTCCGCGCTATGCGCCAGACCCTGTCTGGGGGGGATGAGCGCACCCTCGTGAAGCTAATTGTGGACAGCGCCAGCCAGCGCGTACTGGGCGCGCACATGGTGGGGGCAGATGCACCAGAAATCATTCAGGGTCTGGCGATTGCGATTCGTATGGGGGCAACCAAAGCCGACTTTGATGCCACAGTCGCCCTCCACCCGTCAGCGGCCGAAGAGTTTGTGACGTTGCGCGACAAAACCACACGCAGCCGCTAAAGGGCCATCTCAATGACGTCCCGCATCAGTGCGGACGGTAATGCAGCGACTCGGATGGGCAACAGCCAAATAGTTTCCGGTAATCGCTGGAAAACTGACTGAAATGCCAGAAGCCCCAGTCGGTGGCGACATCCTGCACGGTCAGCGCGTTCGACAAATTTTCACGTAAATGTCGACGTGCACCATTGAGCCGGATCAATCGCAGGTATTGCATCGGGCTGATGTCAAGCACGTCCTCAAAGCAATACTGCAGAGTGCGCCGGCTCACATGCAGCTGCTCACACAGCTCGGGTACGGTCACGGCCTGGTCACGGTGCCCCAGCACATAGTCACGTGCCTTCGCCACAATGCGCTGGCGTCGCATAAAACTGTTGCTCATCGGCCCATCCACCGCGCTGGTGTCCAGCATCGTCAACAACAGGTCGGTCAGTTCCTGCTGGCAAGTCACCAGATTACGGCATATGCCCTGTTGCGACAGCAAGGCAGACAGCGTACGTAAGCAGGAGGTTCGTGAAGCCGCGCTGACCTCCAGCGCTTGGGCCCCTGTCAGCCGCGTCCAGTCGATCTGGCAACCCATCTGGTCGGCGGCACGCACCAAGGCATCCCGCTGAATCACGATGCCATAAGTAGCGTAGTCGGCAGGGGTTACCAATTCAAACTCGCAGTGACCAGGGCGCACCATGATCTTGTCGGCATCTGCCAATCGACCATTGATACGCGTGGCGGCGCCCTCAACCAGGCCAAACCAGAAAGTCTCTGGCCAGACGCAGCAAGACTGGCGCACCGCCTGACTCAGGCTTTCCCGAAACACCTGCATCTGCGGTAGTTGCAGTTCTGCCAGCGCACCCTGAAAGCGACCTGGCGTGATCTGGTCGTAACTTTGTTCCCAATTAGTCAGATTGTGCGCATGTTCATCGACATCCATGGCGTAAACGGTCCGAACCTGGTGCACATCGCCCGCAACGGGTGCATCAGGCGACTTGCGGTCAACGTGGTCAAAAGATATAAAGGACATTGAAGGGCTGCTTTCACTTTGGCTTGCCTGGAGGATGGAAACCGGGTGGCACCGATTTTTTAAACTTTGCCGAAATTTAATAACTTCATCAAACCGGAATAACTAAACTTGAAGTACGCAAATCTCATGCCTAAAAGCCACGCCCTGACTGCCCGGCATTTACGCTGACTGAGCGGCGCTTGTTTCTGCAGGGTCACCAGGATTTAACATGTTAAAAAACTACACCTACAGCCACACCCTCGGCACCCGGACTTACGGTTTTCGCGACCTGAAAGACCTGCTGGCCAAGGCCACGCCCGAGCGCTCGGGCGACCAACTGGCGGGGCTGGCGGCACACAACGCCGAAGAACGCACTGTGGCGCAAATGACACTGGCTGAATTGCCGCTGGCGACTTTTCTGAACGTAGCTGTCATTCCTTATGAAGGCGACGAAATCACCCGATTGATCATCGACCAGCACGACGCAATGGCCTTTGCGACTGTCAGTCACCTGACACTTGGTGACTTTCGCAACTGGCTGCTCGGTGATGCCGTGGACAGCGCGACGCTGACCGCCCTGGCCCCTGGCCTGACACCCGAGATGGTGGCGGCCGTGAGCAAGATCATGCGCAACCAAGATCTGATTCTGGTTGCCAAAAAATGTCAGGTCGTCACAAAATTTCGTAACACCCTCGGTTTAGTGGGTCGCCTGTCCACCCGGCTGCAGCCGAACCACCCGACGGACGACCCCAGCGGCATCGCCGCCAGCCTGCTCGACGGTCTGTTGTATGGCTGCGGCGATGCTGTGATCGGCATCAACCCGGCCAGCGACAACGTGACACAGGTCATTAAACTGCTGAAAATGATGGACGCGGTCATCCAGCAATACGAGATTCCAACTCAGTCCTGCGTACTAACCCATGTCAGCAACACGCTGCAGGCTATCAACCGGGGCGCACCGGTCGATCTGGTGTTCCAGTCGATTGGCGGCACCGAAGCCACCAACCACAGTTTTGGCGTGACGCTGGCGCTGCTGGCCGAAGCCCGCAGCGCGGCCTTGTCATTGCAGCGCGGCAGCTTGGGCGACAACGTGATGTATTTCGAGACCGGCCAGGGCAGCGCCCTGTCGGCCAACGCCCACCACGGCGTGGATCAGCAAACCTGCGAAACCCGTGCCTATGCCGTGGCACGCCACTTCAAGCCGCTGCTGGTGAACACCGTGGTCGGCTTCATCGGCCCCGAGTACCTGTTTGACGGCAAGCAGATCACTCGCGCCGGGCTGGAAGACCATTTTTGCGGCAAGTTGCTGGGGCTGCCCATGGGCTGTGACGTCTGCTACACCAACCACGCCGAGGCCGACCAGAACGACATGGATGTACTGCTGACTCTGCTGGGCGTGGCGGGCTGCAACTTTGTCATGGGCATCCCTGGCTCTGACGACATCATGCTCAATTACCAGACCACCTCGTTTCACGACGCCTTGTATGCCCGCCGCGTGCTCGGCCTGCGCCCGGCACCGGAGTTTGAAACCTGGTTGCAAAAAATGCAAATATTCAGCGGCAGTGATACTAATTTTCAGCTCCACCCGGCCTTGCCAACCGCTTTTCAAAAAGCACTTTTACGACTGGACTGATCCGCCATGAACCCACCCGACTCGCCCGTCATCACCAACCCCTGGGGCGCCTTGCGCCAGTTCACCGCGGCCCGCATTGCGCTAGGGCGCGCTGGCGTAAGCCTGCCGACTACCGCCCATCTGGCGTTTCAGCTGGACCATGCACGGGCCCGCGATGCGGTTCACCACGGATTCGATGCAGAAAAATTGGCATCCACTCTGGCTCAGGCAGTGGCACAGCCGCACTGCCTGACCTTGCACAGCGCCGCGACCAACCGCCAAAGCTATTTGCAGCGGCCAGATCTAGGCCGTCGGCTGGACGCGGCCTCACGCCAACAACTAAGCGCCCTGCCGGCCAGTACAGCACCCCAAGCGACCCGCCCTTACGACCTGGCGTTTGTCGTGGTGGACGGCCTGTCGGCACTCGCTATTGAGAAGAATGCCGCTCCGTTTCTGGCCCTGATGCTGCGCCACTTGGCTGCAAACAACTGGTCGCTGGCCCCCGTGTGCCTGGCCCTGCAGGGTCGCGTGGCGATTGGCGACGAAATCGGCGAACTGCTGGGCGCGAAATCGGTGGTGGTGTTGATTGGTGAGCGACCTGGCCTGAGCTCACCCGACAGCATGGGCTTGTATCTGAGCTGGATGCCTCGCGTCGGGCTGCTGGACGCCGGCCGCAATTGCATCTCGAACGTGCGCCCAGCAGGTTTGAGCCTGGAGCAGGCCGCGAGTAAGTTACAGGGTCTGCTGATGCAGGCACACCAGCGCCAGCTATCTGGCGTAGCCATCAAGGATGAGTCGGACACAGCGCCCGAACTACGCCAGGCGCCGGCGCCGAACTTTTTGTTGCCTTAGTAATCAGAAAAGCCAAGATATCGTCTCTGCGAGCGTAGCGTGGCAGTCCATGAACTTTTGGATTGCCGCGGGGCAGTCGTGATTTTAAGTTTTCTCACAATACCCACCAAGGCACACAATGAATGGCGCAATACAGTTTTAGAAACAGAATAACAAGGATTTAAGATCTTAAAACG
>JBLHZH010000231.1:0-4626 GCA_047629695.1 Rhodoferax sp. | reverse complement strand
GCCAAAAAAAGGAGCCCCGAAGGGCCCCAAAACTCGTTTTGCCGAACTTGCCGCTAGACAAATGCAACCGCTCCATTCTATTTGAACAAATGGAATAAATAACTAAGGAGTTTCCCTTGGTACGCTCGAAATAACAATCCAGGAACTCGTGAACTGTCTCGGCTTGCGAGTTTTCCACATCCAGTCCGATACCGCAAATAAACCTTGAACACATGTTCATGACATAGAGACGTCACATTAAAGTCCATCCCCCTTCGCCCCCCTTTTTGCAACATAAGAATTTACTGTGAAAAAACCATCGCCTCTGCCCTCGTCGCGGTTACTACCACCCTGGCCCTGTCCAGCACCGTGCAGGCGCAGTGTGTCGGACTCAGCAATCAGACGCGCCCGAACTCGGCTGCCGAGATTCTAAAAAATCGGTTGACGATCAGCATGTCATGCTGCAGGGCTACATCATAAAAAAAGTGGGGAAGAAAATACATCGTCTCCAACGGCACGGCCGAGATCCGGGTCGAGATTGATAACCACCGTATGTCGGCCCAGCGTGTTGATGAAAAGACCCGGGTCAAGTTGACCGGGTCACGGTTCTGAAGTGACTCGGCCCCGTTCAGACCAGCAGTTTTAAACCTGGAGGCAGCGATTCACCAAGTGCCCGTCGCTCGGTGGCTTCGTCCAGCGCCACCTTGTGGCGTACCAGTTCAGTCCAATTTTGGGGGAGCGCCAGAACGGCCAGCCGCGCCGTGATTTTTTCGCGCAGTACCAGCGGCAGATCACGCACCCGGTCATCGGTCACGCGCGCCAGCTGGACGGCTGCGAAGGCCGCTGAATCCAGCCGCTTCCAGTCCAGTGCCAGCAGGGCATCAAGCCAGTCGATCGCCGTTTCCGTCGGCACCACATCATGGCTGTGACCATAAAAAAGCTGGCGTGCGCCCAGGCGGCCCAGTGCCCATAGGGTGAGATTGTCTGTGGCCAATGGCTTTTGCAGGCGTGCCAGTAACCAGCTGCCAATCTCAATTTTGTGGGCTACCGGAATGCGCTCCAGGGCCGCACCCAGGCGCAGCATATCCTCGTCGCTGCCTTTGACGGCCGGGTTGGCGGGGTCGTCGTTGCCCGCCTCATTGCGCTGCAGGTTGTAGGCAAAGTCTTGCAGCAGGCGCTGCTGGGCAGCAGTATCAAGGCCGCCTGCGACGCGGCGCCATAGCGTCCACCATTCAGCGCCTACCTGTTTGTCCTGTGCAAACTGCACACCGCTGACAAATATCGGCCACAGCTGCGTGATGCGCCAGGAGTCTAGCGCGTCACCAAAGCCGGGTCGCAGGCAAAACCCAATTAGATTGAGCCAGCCCCGTTCGTGTTCAACCGAGCGGCGCCGTCCGCGCGCGCGCGCCCACAAGGCATCGAACAATTGGCGCAACACCGGGGTGGTCCAACGGGCGCGCTCACCGAGAATTTGTTCCAGTTGCGAGCGCAGTTGTTTGACGTCTTTCAAGCTCACTTGTTGGCTGTTGGTGCCAAAAACACGGTTAATTTTGTCGGTAGCTTCGACCATGTGGGTATGGGCTAAGCGTTCGGCGGCGCTGTCCTCGTCTGCCGGATCCGTGATAGGCGTGTGGCGTAAGTCAAATTCGAGTCGCCAGCGCTGGTGGCGGTCGGCCAGGCTGACGCAATAAACCTCTAGCGTGCCGACCTCGGTCAGTGTGCTGACCAGTTGCACCGTCACGTCTTGTCGTCTGCTCGCCGGCAGCACCAGCGTGATGGGCGGCAGGCGGGCAAAGTCTTGGGCGTTGATGGCCACCGGCTGACCCAGCGCGTGGGGTGCCTGACCGGCGGCCTCGACCATCGAGGTCGCCAGGAGAAAGCGCACCGGCTGACCCAGGCGCAAGGCAAAAGTGCGTTCAGCCAGCAACACCTCCTGCCCGGGCTCAGTGCCGCGCGGCAACAGACACAGGCCTTGCGGCGTGCGGGCGCTACTGGCATCGTCAAGCAGCAGGTAATAGCTGCGCGCCGCGCCGCCGCCAATTTTGGGTGCCAGCCCCTGTTGTGACAAGGCATAGGCGACGGCGCCCCGCGCCACGGCGACATCGGGATTGTCGTTGTGCAGCAGGCGCAAGGGAGCACCACGCCAGGTCGCCAGCGTTTGCGTTAGCCGTGCTACCAGGGCGTCGGCGCGAAACACACCGCCGTTCAGTAACAAGGTGTCGGGCATGGCCGGGGCGTGCTGGCGCAGGAAGTCGGCAATATGACGGGTAATGGCCGGGTCGCGGGCGTAGGGCAAGCCAAAGGCGACCAGACCTCGGCGTCCGCTTTGGGCCTGCGCATCGGCCGTTACCTGCGGAAAAAATCCATCCATGATCAGTTGGCTGATGTCTTCGCGCTGCAAGCTAGCGCTTCGGCTACCCCCAATCAGACGGGATCCGTCGCCCAGCAGTGTGACCTGGACTTGTTCCGGCGCCCCGCGTGCGAGCAGTAGCTCCTTGGCACTGCGACAACGCTCCATTAACTGCGCCAGTTGGCTAGCCGATAAGGGCGTTGCCGTGGGTGACCCGGTGGGGTTACTGCCTTTGGCGCTGCCCGTGAGGCGGGTCTCAACCCGATGCGCCAGCGCCAGGTCCATGTTGTCGCCGCCCAGCATCAGGTGATTGCCGACCCCGCTGCGAGTCAGTTGGGGTTCACCATCTACCAGTGCGACCTCGATCAGACTCAGGTCGGTGGTGCCGCCGCCAACATCGCAGACCAGCACCCGCCGGGTCTGCGCCAGTTCTTCGTGCAGGTGGTCACGGTGGCGAAACAGCCAGTCGTAAAACACCGCCTGCGGCTCTTCCAGCAGACGCAGCGTGGGCAGGCCGGCCTGTGCCGCCGCGCGCAGGGTCAGGGCGCGGGCCGCTTCATCAAAGGAGGCCGGCACGGTCAGCACCAGGCCCTGTTGTTCCAGCAAACTGTCCGGAAAACGCGCGTTCCAAGCCGCACGCACATACCTTAAATAGCTGGCGCTGGCATCCACTGGCGAAATTTTGGGCACTTCGACGCCAGCGCCCCAGGGCAGGATCGGCGCGAGTCGGTCAACGTCGGGGTGCGACAACCAGCTTTTGGCGCTGGCCACCAGTCGGCCGGGTACCTGGCTGCCGAGTTGCCGCGCCCACTGGCCAAATACCACCGGTGCCGGACCTGGCGTCTCGGTTGGGGGCCAAGGCAGTTCCACATCGCCCGGTGCGATTTCACCGACCGCAGCGTGGTAGCGCACCGAGGGCAGCAGCGGACGGGCCGCCACCTCGCCGGACGAGACCAGTTGCTCAATGTCAAACAGCGTGATCACGGGTGGCATGACTCCGAGACGGGCGTAGGCGACCACGGTGTGGGTGGTGCCGAGGTCGATGCCGACCGTGTACTGCTGCGGCATGGTGAGCCGCACTAGGCCGGGCTGCGCACGTCGAATTCCACTTTCCAGTGTTCGTTGCCTTGGGTTGCAACGGCAGTTAATTCCAGGGTACCGGTGTCAGTGGCAATGGCGCGCAGTTTGACCTGCACCACATCGCCTGGACGCCGGCCTTCGGCCGGCAGCGTAGCCTGAATTTCACCGAGTTCCTGCAGTTCTTCCGGTAGCCAGAAGTCCAGCAGGGTGCCTAACTGGTCCTGTCGGCGCACTGAGGAGCCAAAGAAGCGCAAATGCACTGGTTCGCCCACCACCAGACCGAATTCCTGCGCCAGCAATTCGGTTTGTGTGCCTTCTTCCATGCCGAACGGCGCTATGCACAGGGCCTGCACTGGCGGCTCGACACCAGGGATCGCCGGCATCGAGGACTCGATCGCCACGTAATAGGCCTGCGCCGTACCCCCGCGAATACGCACACCCTGACCGCGTCGTACATACCCATAGTAAGCGGCGCCGCGCGCTACTGCTAGGTCCATGTCGGCGCCACTCAGCAGGCGGGCTGGCGGCGCTTGCTCTTGGTCCAGCCAGCTATTGAGCGTTGCCAGTGTGCGTTCGGACAGCAGGTCTGACTTGAAGATGCCGCCGTTGAACAGCACTGCGGTCGGGTGTAAAAAGCTGGCGCTGGCGTCCACGCTGCCGGCAAAGCCTTCTAGCGCCTCGGTAGCCGCTACCTGGCGTCCCAGCAGCGCGGCCAGATGGCGCGTCACGCCAGCATCCTGCGCGTAGGGCAGGCCGAGCTGCGTCAAGCCACCGCGACTGCGGCTGGCCGGTCGGGCCGCCGCTTCAACTGCTGGAAAAAAGCCTTCCAGAATGATGTTTCTGACCTCGGTCTGGGTCAGTTCGGTGCGCAGCGAGCCACCAATCAGTTTGGCACCCCGATTCGGTACCAGAATCGGCTGGGTTTCCAGCGTCGGGTCGGACAGCAGGTTTTCCTTGGCACTGCGGCAGGCATAGGTGAGTGCCCGCATTTGCCAGGGATCAAGTGATTTGCCCTCCAGCGACAACTTACGTGCCACGCCATGGGCCAGTGCCAGGTCCATATTGTCGCCGCCCAGCAAGATATGGTCGCCCACCGCAATGCGATGTAGCTCCAGTTGGCCTTCGCGTTCCACCACGGTGATTAGCGAGAAGTCGCTGGTGCCGCCGCCGACATCAATCACCAGAATGATGTCGCCGGGCTTGACGTCCTTGCGCCA
>JBLHZH010000230.1:0-4638 GCA_047629695.1 Rhodoferax sp. | reverse complement strand
ATGGCACAGCGGGTCGCCCGTGGCCAGCACCACCACACGCTGGTTTTCCGTCTGAGCCAGGCGAATCCACTCGGGGACTTGCGCCAGCGCGCCGGTCAAATCGCACTGTCGAGCAGCCGGATCTATATATGCGCTAAACAACTGCAGTGCACGCGTGCCGCCAATCACCAATTGCGCCTGCTGCAAATGCGCCAGCGCGGTGCGGCTTAAGCTGGCAGCGCCATCGTCGAGCACGCCGATAATCCGGCATTTTTCAATCAAATTTATGGTTTCAGAATTCATGGGGCCTCCGCTATCTTGTGACCATCAAAGTCACAGACCAGCACTTTTAAATCAAATTTATCGGGGTAGCGCGCTTGCAATGTCTGAATCACACGCTGCGCCAATGCCTTGTGAAAAGCTGGGCCAAGGCCCAACGCATCCATACGCTCGCCGGCATAGCGGGCGGTTTCGTTATGACGAATGGCCTCGCACACGTCGGCCGTTGCGCCCAGACTGGCCGCAATGTCGGCTAGCAGGCCGGTATCGACCTCAGCGCGGCCCGCATGGGTAATAGTCTCACCCTGCGCAATTTTTGTCAGCTTGCCGACCATGCCGCCTATCACTACCTGTCTGAGTCCTGCCTTCACCGCAGCACTCATGGCGTAGCGCAGGAAATCGCCCATCTGCACAAAGGCTGGCTCTGGCAGATGAGGCATCTCAGCCATCACGAACTTCTCTGTGCGCCCGCCAGTCGTCAGGACCACCACGCCATGGCCCAGCGTGCCGGCAACCTGCACGCCCTGCACGACACTAGCGCGGTAGGCGGCCGTCGAATACGGTTTGACGATGCCGGTAGTGCCCAGAATCGAAATTCCACCCAGAATACCCAGCCGGGCGTTCAGGGTTTTTTTGGCCATCTCCACACCTTGCGGCACCGAAATAGAGACCTCGAAGCCAGCCTCGTCCAGCAGCTCAGCCGCCGCCGCCTGCACATTGGCTGTGATGTTGCGGCGCGGCACCGGATTGATCGCAGGTCCGCCCACTGCCAAGCCCAGGCCCGGCATGGTCACAGTACCGACACCAAAACCGACTGTCAGCAAAACCTGACCGGGCAAGTCACGGCGCAACGTAACATCCGCGGTCAGGTGTGCTTTGTCGGTACAGTCCGGGTCGTCTCCGGCGTCTTTGATGACCATGGCATGCGCGGTGTCACCGTTGACTAAGCCATCCAACACGGCGAAAGTCACCAGATCGCCGTTGGGCAGCAGGCATTCAATGAAATCAGGCACTTGACCGGTCAACAGCCCCATCGTGGCTGCCCGCGCAGCCGCAGCCGAACACGCACCGGTTGTGAAACCGGTGCGTGTACCGCGCGGAGCGTCATTTTTCATCATCCGAGTGTTAGCTCTTTCAGCGCTGTCAGCTGGGTCAGCTCTTGGGCCTCGGCCAGACCCAGCAGCGCGTGAATCGCAGCGACTACCAGTGTCGAGCCGCCTTTTCGGCCGCGAATCACAACCCAAGGCACGGTCTTTTCCAGCGCCATCAGGTCTTTGGATTCGGCAGCTGAGACAAAGCCCACGGGCATACCTACCACCAATGCCGGACGCGCACCCTCTTCGTGAATCAGTCGCACCAGTTCGATCAAGGCGGTCGGCGCATTGCCAATGCCAACAATCGCACCAGTGATTAAACCTAGCCGATGCGCTTTTCGCATAGCCTGCTTGGCGCGCGTACTGCCCTCAGTTTTAGCCGCCTCGATGACATCCGGGTCTGAGATGAACTGGTACGTGGCCATGCCAAAGTGACCTAATCGAGGCGCCGATAAGCCCACACAAATCATCTCAACATCAGCTACCACACGGGTGCTGCGCGACAACACAGCGGCCACGCCGGCTGCAACCGCTTGCGGGTGGAAATCGGTCAGACCGTTGAAGTCGAAGTCAGCATTGGCGTGAATCATGCGACGTACGATAGGCCACTGGTCTACGCTGTAGGCGTGCGAGGTGACCTCGAGATCAATCACTGCAAATGAATCGTGCTCAATGGCGCGTCCGGCAGCGGTGAGCTGCTCGGTGACGACATTAGTTGTGTCGTGGGGATTGCTCATGGCTGCTCATGGCTTCTCGTGACCATGCTCATGGCCATGAGCATGGCCGTGGTCGTGGTCGTGGTCGTGATCATGCATATGAGGCGTCGTAGGTGCGTGTAGATGAATGGGCACCACCGTCTGTAACCTTGCATGTACAGGCGCATGCGCGTGGGCATGGTCGTGACCAGCCTCATGTGTGTGCGCCACGGCATCATCGTGGTGATGACCGCCCAAACCGTTTGCAACCCCAAACTCACGGAACTTGCAGCCATCACAAGGCATGAGGGACTCTGGCATACCGCGTTTCAAGTCATTGACGCGCTCTTCCAGCAGCTCAAAAATCTCGCGTTCAAACCCAAAGTAAGTGGTGGAAATGAAGCGAATGGTCGGGTACTGGATTTGCAAGTTAGCAACCTGCTTGGTGATGCGTTCGACCAGCGTGCCATTAAACAGGTAATACGGCAACACCACCACCTGCTTCATGCCCAGCAGGCTGTGCCGCTGCACAGCTTTTTCCAGCCGCGGCCAAGTGATGCCGGTGAAGGCCAGATCGACCAACTCGTGATCGGTTTCTTCCATCAACCAACGAGCCATTTTGGCCATCTCGCCATTGGCCTGACGATCCGATGAGCCACGACCCAGAATCACCACGCCGGTCGTCGTCGGATCAGGCATGTCGAGCAGTTGCATTGCCGTTTTCAGGCGCCGTTTAATGATGGCCAAAATAGGGTCACAAGCCGTCAGGTGTGGCGCATACGCAAACTCAACCAAAGGAAACTTCAGACGCGCACCGTCAATCGCTTGCGGAATGTCCATCTTTACATGACCGGCGGCATTCAGAATCAACGGGATCACCATCACTCGCTGCGAGCCAATGGCGGCGCGACGCAGCCCTTCACTCATGGTGATGTCAGAAAACTCAATGAAACAAATCTCGATGCGCCAGGCCGGCTGGCGCTTGCGCCACTGCTGGGCAAAAGTTTCGATTTCATCGTTGCCCGATTTTTCGCGCGAGCCGTGGCCCACCAAAAGAATGGTATCTGTTGTCATATTGTCTCCGAGAGGTCTTTGGGTAAGTCAGTAGTAAGACCCGCCTGCGAGCTGGCGCGCCTGAATTTGTGTGTGAAGCTGGGGTTATAGAGCTTGGACTTGGCCAGCGTTTCCCAATGCCGAGCACCTAGCGAGGGGCTGGCAATAATCATGGACTGGCTGACGATTTTTGACTCGCGGCACAGGCCCTGAATGGTCGCCACCGTACCCCGGATAATTTTTTCCTCGCCTGGCCAGCTGGCTTTGTGAACCACTACTACTGGCGCTGACGGCGACCAGCCGGCCGCCGTCAGCGCCGCCGTCACACGCCCCATTAATGTGATGCTCAAAAAGATGCACAGGGTGCTGTGATGCGCCGCCAGCGCCTCCAGTGACTCACCATCAGGCATAGGTGTACGCCCTTCCACGCGGGTAAAAATCACGGTTTGAGTGACTTCGGGCAGCGTCAGGCTTTCTACCGCCGCTGCCGCCGATGCCATGGCTGATGACACGCCCGGCACCACCGCAATTGGCACACCCGCCGCGTCCAGTGGCTGCACCAACTCGATCAGCGCGCCATACAAGCCGGGGTCACCGGTTTGCAAACGCACAACAGTCTGGCAACGCCCGGCCTGCTCTATCAGCCAAGTCGACATCTGGTCAAGCGTCATGCCCTTGCTGTCGGCAATCAGGCAGCCCGCAGGGGCCCAGCGCGTAGCTGCTTCGCTGACCAGTGAGCCTGCAAACAAAATGGCGCCAGCGCGCTCGATGAGCGCCCGACCCTTCACGGTAATTAGTTCCGGGTCGCCCGGACCGGCGCCCACAAACCAAACGGTGCCACCGCTCATGGCACCGACGCTGACGCTGACAAGCGTTGCCTCAACATATCTTCTCCTCCACGCCCATCGCGCGATAGATTAAATGGGTGTGATGAAGCGAAGGGAGGAAGAAAGGAAGAAGGCGAAGCAGAAAAAACAGTGAATGCCGGCACAAAAAATGCCCAAAAACACTGTTAACTGACGCCTGCTGACCCTTGCCCATCGCAAGATCACGCGCAAAAAATCAGGCCGGTCTCCGGACTCACGAGTGAAGCAGCTCAAAGCTTGTTCTGCCGGACCCCCTTCCCATGCGTTGGCACAGTGGTGATAGATCTGGCTTTGACTCGTTTACCGTTGCGAGGGCAGCGTCGGAATAGCATGGATCAGTGAATAATCTGTGTGCACCGACTTCCCGTTTAAGCCTGCAAAATTAAATCTGCAAGCCACCTGAAATCTACTTCAGTTTAGCATCCTAAAACTAAAATTTTTTGAAAATCACGAATATAAAACGCTTAGTGACCTAGGCCGTGTTCGGAGAGTCTGCTGCGGGTCAAGCGCAGTTTTTCAATACCCTGTTCTGGAGGACCCCCACGGGTGCTGCCTGGCGCGACGGCTGGGTAAATAGAACGTGGTCTATCAGCGCTACACCTATTGGTGCGACAGGCAGCCCCCCAGCTAGTGACATTACACGCGGGGGGCAACACCAAGATTCACGCCGCC
>JBLHZH010000229.1:0-4656 GCA_047629695.1 Rhodoferax sp. | reverse complement strand
CCATACTGCCATCGCCCGGGCGTGCCCAAAAGGCGTCAAGGCCCTGCGCCCGGAGTTGCCCGCCAAATTGCCATGTGAGCCACAACAGGGAAGCAATCACCAGTGGCAGAGCGAAGCGGGTGATAAACTTGCGCACCAGTTTTGTCATGGAGCCGGCCAGCAACAAGACCAGTACGCCACCCCACAACAGGGTGGTGGCGGCGATGCCCAGGGGTCCGTCCAGCGTCAGACCTAAGGATTGCTGGCCAATAGCGGCCGTGCCGTCGCGCATGATGACCAGCTCGAACGTGGTCCAGCCGATCAGCTGGGTAATATTAAGCAGCACTGGCAAGCGGGCAAAGCGGCTGCCAAAGGTGGTGTGCATCAGGCCGGCGCTGGTCAGACCGCTGTCGCAGCCTAGTTTGGCGGTCCAGGCCAGCAGGCCGGCGCCCAGCAGGGAGCCCAGCACAATCGCCAGTACCGCATCGCGGCTGCCGACAGCGGGCACCAGGTAAGCGCCAATTTGCATGACTAGCAAGCCGACCCCCAGACTGAACCAGAGCGAGGCGTGCTCATGCCAATGGAAAACCCGCTCGCCAGTGGCAATCGGGGTTAGCGCCTGGTTAGCCGCGGGGGAAGGGGAAGGGGAAGGGGAAGTGGCCATCCATGAGCTCCAAACAATAAAGTGGGCAGGTCGGCAGGGTCTGGATGAAAACCGAACATGCTTCCCTGCGCGAGAATTACCTCAATCAGGTTCAAAGGGACTTTCTCAGTCGCTGGGCTTTTAAAGGCCGGGCAACACCCCTAGCGGATGTGTTGTGAAACACAAGTATTGATTCTACTCAGTCGACCTGTGGTGCAGCCACGCCCAGCACTTTATGCAGTTTGGGGCTGGTGGTGGTGTACTGCAAAAAGACTTTTTTCTCGGGTGCAATCAAGGCCATGGCGCCAAAAGCTGCTAGTGTGGCCTCATGAAAACCGCACAAAATCAGTTTTTTCTTACCTGGGTAGCTGTTAATGTCACCCACGGCAAAAATACCCGGCTCGCTGGTGCTGAAGCACTCGGTGTCGACCTTTAACTGCTTGCGCTCCAAGTCCAGTCCCCAGTCGGCAATCGGGCCGAGTTTGGGACTCAGGCCCAGCAGCGCCAGCAGCGTATCCAGCGGCAAGGCCTGCGTCAGGCCGTCGGACCCAGTGATCTGGAGGGCGCTTAAGCGCTTATCTGTGGTCTCAAAACCGGTTACCTGTCCAGCGATGAACTGCATCTGGCCGGCCGCACAGAGGGCGCGCATTTGGTCGACTTGGCTGGGCGCCGCCTTGAAGCTGTCGCGGCGGTGAATTAATATCACGCTTTGCGCCCGATGTGGGCCGCTGCCAGCCAGGTCTATCGCGGCGTCGATGGCCGCATCGCCATCACCCAGGATGACCAGGTTTTTGCCGGCAAAGTCGGTCGGTTTGTGGGTGTTGTAAAAAATCTGGCTGCCGTCAAAGGCTGTTAGGCCGTCGACCGTGAGCGTGCGTGGCTGAAAGGCCCCGACACCGGCGGCGATAAAGATCGTTCGGGCCATAAATTGGCTGCCTTGGCTGGTGCCGACCAAAAAACGGCCGTCAGCTTGTTTTTGAATATGTGTGACCTGCTGCTGAAGGTGAAACGTAGCGCCAAAGGGCTTAATTTGGCGCAGCAGGTTGTTCACCAGCTCTTGGCCACTGCACACCGGTAGGCCAGGAATATCGTAAATTGGTTTGTCGGCGTAGAGTTCGACACACTGGCCGCCCGGGTAGGGCAGGGCATCTACCACATGGGCTTTAACCTCCAGCAGGCCGAGCTCAAACACTTGGAACAAACCGACCGGGCCTGCGCCCACGATCAGCGCATCGGTCTCAATCGGAGGCGCGTTCATGAAGAGCCTGATTTACTTTATCAGCAATGACAGCTTACTGGTCTTGTCTTTCCAGTCGTCGGCATCGGGCAGTGGTGCTTTGCGCTTGGTAATACTTTTCCAGCTGGCCAGCTTGGCCAGGTCGGCATTGAGTTGGGTCATATGCTGCTGGTCGGCCGGCACGTCTTCTTCGGCGTAGATCGCATTCACTGGGCATTCGGGGATGCAGACGGCGCAGTCAATGCATTCATCTGGGTCGATGGTCAGAAAGTTCGGGCCCTCACGAAAGCAATCCACGGGGCAAACGTCGACGCAATCGGTGTACTTGCATTTGATACAAGCTTCTGTAACGGTATGTGTCATTTTTGGTGTTCGGCGAAGGGGGTGGAAACCCTGTATTTTAGGAGTTTCCAGAGCCCCTTGATTCAAATTGGCCTTGATGGCGTGAAAGGGCTGTGGGATGGGGCCTTAGTCGATGAGTACAGCGCCAGCAGTTTTGTGCGAGGCGGTATCGACCAGAATCAACGAGCCCAGCACCCGTGACTGGGTGTAGGGCAGGGTCGCAATGTCTTCCTGCAGCGTCAACTCGACGTGACCAATCGCGTTGGCGGGCAGTTGCGTGGCGTCTTCTTCAGCCAGGGTGTTGACGTCTAAGCGGTGAACAATGCGTTTAATTTTGGCCTTGATCCAGCGGTGCCCATGTAGGGCCCAGTAGGTGCGACCTGCTACCAGTGGCTCGTCGTCCATCCAGGCGATGGTGGCTTTGAGTTCACGGCTGAGGTTGAAGAGCGGAGCCACGGCATCGCCGGGGGGCTCAGCCAGCAACCAGTCGCCGCGGGAAACATCCACTTCGTGGTCCAGCACAATGCCGGCGCTATGGCCGGATTCCACCGCACCCGGTTGTCGCGTGTGACCCAGCACCTGGGCGATGGTGGCGGTCTGACCGCTCGGCAGTACCTTGATGGTTTGCCCAGCCTGGGCGTTGCCGGTGGCGACACGACCCCAAAAAATACGCCGACTCTGGCTGATGTCATTTGAGGCTGAGAATTTTTCAACCCATTGCACGGGAAAAGCGAACGCTACCCGGGTTTCTGCCGGGGTGACTGGCAGCTGTTCCAGAATTTGCAGCAGGCTGGGGCCGTTGTAGCTGCACCAGCCGGCCTGGGCTGATTCGACCACGTTGTGGCCTTTAAGTGCCGAAATCGGCACGATGGCGGTGACCAGAATGCCAGCGGCCTGGGCAAAGGCAGTCAGCGCCTGGCTGATGTTGGCAAAGGCTAGCGCAGCCTGACCCTGGGTCTCGGGTTGGCTCGCGTCTTCAAGCGCATCGAGCTTGTTCACGGTAAACACGATATTGGGCACGCGCAGCAGGTTCACCAACAGCGAATGGCGGCGGGTTTGTGGCAGCAGTTCGAGCGCAGCCGTCTGCCATTGAAGCTTGGTGGCATCGACCAGCACCACGGCGCAATCGGCGCTTGAAGCGGCGGTCACCATGTTGCGGGTGTATTGCTCGTGGCCGGGCGCATCACCAATGATGAATTTGCGCTCGGCGGTGTTGAAGTAGCGGTATGCCACATCAATTGTGATGCCTTGCTCACGTTCGGCTGAGAGACCGTCGGTGAACAGCGCCAGATCGGCCTCGCCGCTCTTGGAAACGTTGGCCAACTGGTCCAGCATGACCGAGCGGCTGTCAACCAGCAGGCGCCCGATCAGGGTACTTTTACCATCGTCGACCGAGCCGCAAGTGATGAATCTCAAGGCTGATTCCGTGCCTTTGAGGGGGTTGACCGCCAGGCTTGCAGTCGGATTCGCGGTGGCTGTTGTCGTTATTGCGTTCATTTAGAAATACCCATCTTTCTTGCGCTTCTCCATTGAAGCCTCTGAGGTTTTATCGTCCATGCGGGTGGCACCGCGTTCACTGACATCGGCGGCCAGTGTCTCGATCACGATGTCGGCGGCGGTGGCGGCGGTGCTGTCGACCGGGCAAGTGCAGGTGACATCGCCCACAGTGCGAAAACGCACGTCGCGCGATTCAATGACTTCGCCTACTTTGGCGGGCGTGAGTTCTGTCACCGGGACCAGCAGGCCTTTGCGCTCCACCACATCACGCTTGTGGGTGTAATAAAGCGAGGGCAGGGCGATCTGTTCGCGCTCAATGTATTGCCAGACGTCGAGTTCGGTCCAGTTGGAGATCGGGAACACGCGAAAGTGCTCGCCCGGTTGTAACCGGGTGTTGAACAGGGTCCACAACTCAGGCCGCTGGGCCTTGGGCTGCCACTGGCCAAAACTGTCGCGGTGGCTGAAGATGCGCTCTTTGGCGCGGGCTTTTTCTTCATCACGGCGGGCCCCGCCAATCAGCGCGTCAAAGCGAAACTCTTCAATCGCCTCCAGCAGCGTGACTGATTGGTGCACGTTGCGGCTCTCTCCGGGATGGGCCAGGCGCACGGTGCCGCGCGCCATCGAGTCTTCGACGCCGCGCACAATCAATTCGGCACCCAGTTCTGTAGCGCGTGAATCACGGAAGTCCGTGACTTCCTTGAAGTTGTGGCCGGTGTCTATCATTAGCAGCGGGTAGGGGATGCGACCCACGCCAAAGGCTTTTTCGGCGCATTTAAGCATCACCAGCGAGTCTTTTCCACCCGAGAACAGCAGGGTCGGACGCTCAAAGGCGGCTGCCACCTCGCGTAGGATGAAGATGGTTTCCTCTTCCAGCGCGTCCAGATGGGTGTTGCTTAAATGATCAGGGCGATGCGTTTGAGTCATGTTTTTTACTAGTTCGGGATTCATGCGGTCGTTC
>JBLHZH010000228.1:0-4667 GCA_047629695.1 Rhodoferax sp. | reverse complement strand
AACGGCGCGTTCTGGTGCTTCAAAGGAAAGTTTGCATCGGCCCAGGCTGGCCAGCGCGTTGAATTGGAAGCTACAGCCCTCAGGCCCCGTGGCAGGGAAGCGGTTACGCAAGCTGCTGCTGGTGGAGGCAGAAAACCCGTGGGCTGCCCCAATTTCATTGGGGCGAAGCCCCACAGGCTTGATCAATGCCAAGATGAAGCCAAACGTTTGAGTTCAAGCATTTCTTCGGGCTTGAAGTCTCTGAGGGAATAATTGTTGGCATGAACCGTCTTTTTTAGGTAGAGATATGAAATACCAAACTCCATGAAAACTTAGCCTTTTTTACTTAGTCGTTAGAAATATCTAAACGGGTGCGGATTGGTTCATAGACCGTTCATGCCGTCTTGCTCATAGTGTTCATATGTTTGTCACTGGATCGCCACGATTTTCTTGCAGTGTTGTGGCCAGTGCTAAATTAACTACCACTCGGCGGCGCGCGAACGCCCTTGCTTGCTCAGTTTGAGTGCGGCGCCTTTGAAGCAGTTACAAAACTTTCTGGCCGGTTATTCGCGACCAAGTCATTTTGGTATGGCATCTGCACCAGGGGCTAAGGGGAGAAACCTGATTCGTCACTTTCAATTGACACGCCCGATAGCGGCGCTGGTGCTCGGCATGGGCATGAAGCTCGCGCCGCCTGGCCTGAAAGCCCTCACCAGCGGCTTTCCTGCGGTACTTGCTTGGACCGAACACCCAGCGCAAAAGAAGTTTTAGTTGTGCAGAAGACTTAGAAACGCGCTTCCACAGCCTACAACTTACTGTTCTTTAATATTTTCTGTATCGGGGAAGTCCGGCGCGTTCAATGCCATGGGCCTGACTCGATCGTGATGCTGCCATCTTGCTCACCACTAAGCCTGCTCGTCCTCTCCCTGGGGTACTGCCCACGCTATAGCGCGGCAAGTCATAAGTTAAATTGATAATGCTTCAATTATTATTGCTGCCATGTACACACCATATGCGAAAACGCGCCAATCGCCCATAAAAATCTTAAGTCTGCCTACCTTCGCTCAAGTCTTTGATGACTGGGTGGTCCTGCGTCGCTCAACCAGTCGAGGTTTATCTGACCAGACGGGCTCGGTGCAGCGCGCCATGTGGATGGCCTTTGGAGCCTGGTGTGGGCGAGTCGGTGTGCATCCTGCCGGGCTGACCGTGGCGGAATTGGCGGCTTTTTTAGACTCACGCGAGGGCGCGGTGCCAGCGTCTGAATTGACGCCACGTTATGCCTGGCGCTTGTTGACCCTAGTGGACCGGGTGCTGCGGTATTGGGGTGCCCAAGAAGGCTGGGGACGCAGTTTGGCGGCGATGGAGCTACTGGCTTCTGATTTTGAATTGCAATATGCGAACCGGGAGTCCCAGGATCCGCGTCCTGAGGTGTTGTCACCGCAGCAAGACCAGACATTGATGGCGTTTTTGGTGGCGTCGTTTGGTCCCGCGGTGGCAGGGGCAGGTTTGCGCTGGCAGGATGTGCGTAACCGCACTGGGGTGGCATTGCAGCGAGGTGCTGGGTTGACGCCGCTGGAGTTGCGCCTGCTTCAGGTGTCGTCAGTGTGTGTGGATGCAGATCCGGTTCGGGGGGCGTGGAAGGTGCGGGTGCCTGCAACCGGCAGTGTGCAGGCACATGAAGCGCCTGTAGCGAAGTGGGCGCGCCCCATCGTGGCGGTGTGGCTGCAGCGCCGGGCCGATGAGTTGGTGCAGGGGGATTGGTTGTTGCCGTCAACGCGCACGGGCAAGCCCTGGGGCAAAACGTCACAGTTTGATTCGGTCGCCGAGGTGCTGGAGGCGGCAGATTTAATGGGTTTTAAAGGTGGGAGTTATCTGTTGCGCAATACGTTTGCGGTGCGTCAGTTGGCCCGCCCGAAGGTGACGCCAGAGACGGTGGCTGACTGGATGGGGATTGATGTGCGGGAGATGACCCGCTATCTTGGGGTGCTGGTTTAAAAGTTACCCCCATGAGATGTTACTTAAGCTGTGGATAACTGCCTGCATAACTGGCAGAAATGGCGCCAGGGCTGGCTCTGCCGAGAGCGCTTAATAAATAGGCACTCTTTGTTTGTCATCGAGGTGATTTAACTTACTACAGTACTGAATTTTTAGCGTTCGGCTATGTAGTGGGACATACGCGCCGCCTCGCCCGGAGCCAGAAAGAGGCGCACTGCTGCTTCAAGGGTTTGGTCGGCGATGGTGGCGCGCGCGCGTTGGTGTAGGTAGTCAGCCCAGGAGGTGACGATGAAGCGTTCAATATACCGGCAGGGCTCGCCTAGGTCTTTGTAAACACGCCAGAAGGTGGCGCCGTCGCGTCGGCGGGGGGCTTTCATATGGCTGATGGTGTCCAGAAAGGCACGGTCTTCGCCGGGGCGAATGCGGTAGGCGACTTCAACGGCGATGGGGCCGCCATCCAGGCTGGGCTGGGCTTCAAAGAAGAGTTCCTCCCAGAGGGTGCCAGGGGTGACTTCGTGGGCCGTGCCCACACGCAAGGGAAAGGGGCGGGTGAGCAGCAGGCCGCAGGCCATCAGCAGACTGGCCGCGATTAGGGCGGGGGTAAGGCCCGCGATGTCAGACACCGCACCCCAAAAGGCAGAGCCGATAGCAAAGGCGCCCAGTGCCGCGACGATGTGCAGGGCAACAGCGCGCGAGCGCACCCAAGGTGGGGCGCTGGATTGGGTGGCTGTGTTGAAGGTGGACATGGCGGCCATCCAGGCGGCCCCACCGATGACCATGGCGGCATACACTAGGAGCGGGATATGAACCCAGGCAGCCACCAGCATGACGCTGGCAAAGGCGACGCAACTGGCAACGATGATGGTGTCGAGTCCAAAGCGGACGCGCAGGCGACCAATGATGAGTCCGGTAAGGACAGCGCCCGTGCCCAAGCAGCCCATCAGCAGACCAAAGCCCCGGGCCCCTGTGCCCAACTGTCGCATTGCGATCGCAGGTAGCAAAGCCCACAAAGCGGACCCGGCCAAGCTGAAGGCCATGACACGCACCAGTTGCGCCAGAATCATGCGCGAGTGCCAGGCAAAGCGCAGGCCGCTGATCATGCCGCCCCACAGGCGTTCAGCTGGCAGTCGCGAGGGGGGGTGGCCACGGGGTGGCCAGCGGCGAATCGACTCCCACATCACCATGGTAGTTAGGATGGCGGCGGTGAATACCCAGCCGGCACCCAGCAGCGCAAACAGCAATCCAGCCAGGGTGGGGCCAATGGCGCGTGCAGCATTGTAGGCAATGCTGATGGCGGTAATGGCCTGAGGCCATTCGTCGCGCGGGACTGGGTCCACCACTGAAGAGTTCCAGGCAGGCGTCAGTACGGCAGTGCAGCAGCCACAGACAAACATCAGAAAAAGGATCGCGGTCGGGCCACCCCAGCCGCCCAAGACCAATAAGGCCAGCAGGGTGCAGGCGCCAATCTGGGCCAGTAAGGCTATTGAGATCAGACGCCTGCGGTCGGTCGTGTCGGCCAGCACGCCGGCGGGCAGAGCCAGAAGAAACATGGGCAGAAACACGGCGGTTTGCACGAGGGCGGCTAAAAACGAGGAGCTGGTGAGCTCAATCATGAGCCAGGCGGCGGCCATGGTCTGCATGCCGTTGCCAATGAAGAAGATACCCCCGCACAGCCACAGTCCGCGAAAGGCGGGCTGGCGCAGAGGGCTCCAGACGGAATGAGGCTTCGACACGGGGCGATTATTCACGACATGGAGGGGTCATACTTTGGAAAATTACAGTTTCAACCACCCAGTAAAGCCGTTACATCTGCGTGCGTCGGAATACCTGCGACAGCCCCGGGCCGTGTTACCGAAAGGGCCGCTGCTGCATTAGCCCACTGCATTGCAACTGCCAGCGTTTCACCCTGCGCCAGGATAGCCGCCAATGCGCCTGTGAAGGTATCGCCTGCGCCTATGGTGTCGCGTACAGGCATCAACCGACCTGGTACACCGAGGGTCGGCTTTCCAAGTTGATAGAGCCGGCAGCCCGCCACACCCAGCGTCACCAAAACAGAACCTGCGCCGCGTAGCAACAACTGCTCGGCGGCTGTGTTGATGGAAGCGGCATGTGCCTGACCAGCCAGTTGGTAGAGCTCGCTTTCATTGGGTGTCAGTACATCAACCAGCGCCAGTAATTCGTCAGGTAAAGGACGCGCTGGGGCCGGATTTAAGAGGGTGATAGCTTGACCCTGACGGGCTATTCGGAACGCTTCAAGCGTGGCTTCAAGCGGCACTTCGCACGATGCCATCACAACGCGACAATTTACCAGTAGCTCACGGGCTGTCTGTATGTGGTGAGCACCCAAGCCGACGCCCGCACCAGGATGCACGGCGATGCTGTTGTCACCATCGTCGTAAACCAGGATTTGTGCAACGCCGCTGCTTTCACCGCTGGCTTGCTCGACATGACTGGTTGCAATAGCTTCATCCTGCCAGAGTTGCATGCCCATGCGTCCGAAGTCGTCGTCACCAATACGTGCGATCAGCGCCACACGCGCACCTTGTCGTGCGGCGGCCACGGCAGCATTACTGCCTTTGCCGCCTGGACTGATACTGAATGCGCTGGCCATGAGGGTCTCGCCGCGAGCGATCGGACGACTGACACGAGAAATCAGGTCAGCGTTCCAACTGGCGACACAGACTACATCATAA
>JBLHZH010000227.1:0-4671 GCA_047629695.1 Rhodoferax sp. | reverse complement strand
CTTGTCGGGAATCAGGGTCCAGATGGCCATACCAATGAAGGACAGGCCGAGCGCCCAACGCATTGACTCGACACTGACGACCGAGGTAATCCAGGCGCCCAGAGCCCCCGCCAGGCCATGATTGAGGAGCGTAGCAAACAAAATACCGGCAATGATGGGGATTGGTTTTTTGAAACGCGCCGCAAGAATAAAGGCGAGTAACTGGGTTTTATCGCCAATTTCTGCAAGGGCAACGACACCGGTAGAGATGAAAAAAGCTTCCATGAGGGTTTCCCGGGCCGGACAAAAGCAATGACCATGCGCCTCCCCGGCCACGGCGAAAGCTGCACAGTCAAAGGTCTTGCCAAGTTGAAACCGCTGGCACCATGGCCGACCGGCCAAGTATGTTGATGCGAGCCCTTTAAATTGAATGAAAGGCGGCTACTCCCCAATGAGTTACCAAATTCTAGCAGCGTGCACGTGACCGGAATCAGTTCAGCAGCGCCCGCATCCAGTCGGGCAACGTGATAGCCTTTTGCTTAGGGAAATCGACCCAGATCGTGGTGGCGCCGCCAGCGGCATAAATGACGCCAGGTCGGTCACTGCGTTCCAGCGTGCCCCAACTCTCAAAAGTGGTGCGTCCCGGGTCGCTGACATACATTTTGAGCAGCACATCACCGGGATACTCAAGCTGTTTGTAGAAATTACAAAACGCATTGACGATCACCGGCCCCTCTCCTTTCGGGTCGGGCATGCAGCCGACCGAACGCATCCAGTCAATACGGCAGGTCTCCAGATACCGAAAATAAGCAGTATTGTTAACATGGCCCATAGCATCCATGTCACCCCAGCGAATCGGAATCTGCACCTCAAAAACCAGCTTTTTGATCTCGGCAATTTCAATTTTCATAGTTATATCTTGGCAGACTTGCGTCTCAGCATTTCCAAAAAACAAGAGTAATCGCGGGCTGTAGGGCTCAGTTCAGTCATATACCATAAAATCGGGTAGAACAATAAGCCACACGCTCCGGATCCGGTGCAGGCACCGGTCAGAACCCAATTATCAAGTGACATAACTCAACAGAGAGACATCAATGACAAACCAGGATATCTTGGCCCAATTTGGCCCGCGCGAAGCCATGGAGTACGACGTCGTCGTTGTTGGCGGCGGCCCCGGCGGTCTTGCCACGGCCATTCGCCTCAAACAACTCGCGCTTGCAAAAGGCCAGGAGGTCTCAGTCGTGGTGTTGGAAAAAGGCTCGGAGCCCGGTGCCCACATTTTGTCAGGCGCCATCATGGACCCGATTGCCATGACCGAACTGTTTCCTGACTGGAAGGCCATGGGCGCGCCCCTGAACCAGCCTGTCACCGATGACGCCATGGTTTTCCTGGGCAAAAAGTCAGGCTTTCGCACACCCGGCATGTTCATGCCTGAGTGTATTGACAATCACGGCAACTTTATAGTCAGCCTAGGCGCGGTGACGCGCTGGATGGCGCAGCAGGCCGAGAATCTGGGCGTTGAAATATTTCCCGGCTTTGCCGCCGCTGAAGTGCTTTACAACGACGATGCAAAAGACGGCGGCCAACCCTCGGTCAAAGGCGTGGCCACCGGCAACCTCGGCGTCGGCAAAGACGGCATACCGAGTGAAAATTTTCAACTCGGCATGGAATTACTGGGTAAATACACGGTGTTTGCCGAAGGCTCACGTGGCCATCTAGGCAAACAATTGATTGCCAAATACCAGCTGGATGCCGGTTGCGACCCGCAAACCTATGGTCTAGGCATCAAGGAGTTATGGGAAATTGACCCGAAACGTCACAAGCCCGGCTTTGTCATGCACACCGCCGGCTGGCCGATGGACAGCAGCACCTACGGCGGCTCTTTTTTGTACCACATGGAGGACAACAAGATAGCGCTGGGCTTTATCACCGGACTGGACTATGCCAACCCCTACCTAAGCCCGTTTGAAGAATTTCAGCGCTGGAAAACTCACCCCAATATTCGCTACTATTTTGAGAACGACCAAGGCGAAGTCACGGCAAAAAGGCTCGGTTATGGCGCCCGTGCCATCACGGCGGGCGGCATCATGTCCTTGCCCAAAACAGTGTTTCCAGGTGGCGCACTGGTGGGCTGCGATGCTGGATTTTTGAATGTCAGCCGCATCAAAGGTAGCCACGCGGCCATCAAGACTGGTATGCTGGCGGCTGAGGCGGCTTTTGAGGCGCTGGGTGTCGGGCGCTCACATGACGAGCTGAGTGCTTACCCCAAGGCCTTTGAGAAGAGCTGGCTCTACACTGAGCTCAACAAGTCACGTAATTTCAAGACCTGGTTTAAAAAAGGCCTCACCGTGGGCACGCTCATGAACGGCCTTGAGCAGTTTGTCCTGAAAGGCCATATTCCTTGGACGCTGCGCCGCGATAAGCCTGACCACGCCTGCCTCAAGCCGGCTTCCGAGTGCAAGCCCATCGTGTACCCGAAGCCCGATGGCAAGCTGACCTTTGACCGCTTGAGCAGCGTCTTTATCAGCAATACCAACCACGAAGAGCAACAACCGGCGCACTTGACTTTAAAGGACGTCAGCGTACCGGTGAGCATCAATCTGGCTCAATATGCAGGGCCGGAGTCGCGTTACTGCCCGGCCGGGGTCTACGAGTATGTAAAGAACCCGGACAACAGCGACCGCCTGCAGATCAATGCCCAGAACTGTGTTCACTGCAAGACCTGCGACATCAAGGACCCGACACAAAACATTGTCTGGGTCACGCCTGAAGGCGGTGGCGGTCCCAATTACGCGGGCATGTAAGCCAAAAGATCTGGAAACAAGCTAACGACCACCATCTTTGCGAACGCAGCGCGGCAATCCAGGGTTCATGGACTGCCGCGGCTTGCAGCCTGGCATAGACGTTACGCTAATGAAGTGCTTTTAAAAAAAGGGAATAACCAATGACAATTAAATACACACCCGAACACGTCTGGCTGCAGGTCGACGGCGACCTTGCTACAGTGGGCATCACCCAGCATGCCCAAGATGCCTTGGGCGATATTGTCTTTGCCGACCTGCCCGAAATCGGCAAAGTTTTTGCGGCTAACGATGTAGCCTGTGTCGTCGAATCAGTCAAGGCTGCCGCAGACGTCTTCATGCCGGTCAGCGGCCAGATCACCGAAGTTAATGAGGTCTTGCGCGCCGAGCCTTCGCTCGCCAACACCGACCCGCTGGGCACTGGCTGGTTTTTCAAGGTCAAGCTCAGCAACCTAGCCGAACTCGACACGTTGATGGATCAAGCCAGCTACAGCCACTTCTCCGCTCTGCCCTGACTCAGGGAGCCGAGCGGCCCAGTGCAAGTTCAACCTCGTGGCCACCTTGCGCAGCACCACTAAGCGGCACGGTTTCACCCTAGCGGTCGGTCACCTCGCTCAGGCGTGCCGCCAGTTGCTCCGCCGTCTGCGCCCCGCTGCCAAGCCACAGACCCTGCGTCAGCGTGATGTGTGCCGCCTCAAAAGTACCTCCGCCAGCACACAAAATAGTGCGGTTGGGCGCGTCTTGCGAGACCAGCACCAGCATGGCGGGCACTACCGCCTCGGGTTGCAGCGCCGCCAACACGGCTTCGGGCATCAAGCCCTCTGTCATGCGGGTCGCGGCGGTAGGGGCCAGACAATTGATATGAATATTATTTTTCGCTCCTTCCAGCGCCAGTGTTTGCATCAGACCCACCAGCGCCATTTTGGCGGCGCTGTAGTTGGCTTGGCCAAAGTTGTCATACAGACCACTGGACGAAGTGGTCATGAGAATGCGGTCGTACTTTTGCGCGATCATGAACGGCTATACTGACTTGGTGCAATGCACGGCACCCATCAGGTGCACATCAAGTACCAACTCAAAATCAGCCAGTTGCATCTTGGCGAAGGTTTTGTCACGCAAAATACCGGCGTTGTTGACCAGAATATCGACTCGACCCCAGGCCTCGACCGCCTGCGGAACTATCGCTTGAACCGCAATAAAATCGGTCACCGAGGCGCCATTGGCCAAGGCCTCGCCACCCGCGGCACGAATCTCTCCCACCACCACGATTTCAGCTGCACTGTGTGAGCTGCCCGAACCATCGCGGGCACCGCTCAAATCGTAAACCAGCACTATGGCACCGCGCGCGGCCAGCGCCAGCGCACAGGCCCGACCCAGGCCGCCGCCGGCCCTGGTCACGATGGCTACACGGCCTTGAAATCAATGGATATAGTTTTTTTTGCTGGGTTAAAGCATAAAACCCTTAAATTTAACCTAGTTTTTGGACTCAGAACCTGCCGCGAATCATCGTCTTCTGAGGACATGGGCTGCGACGCTACGCTTACCGAGACTAAACCACGTCTGCAGAGACGAAAGACACGCCTCGCAGCGACGTAGCTATTTTTGGACTTGCACCAGCAGCCACTGGTCAATTGCCGTCGGGTCGTTCAGGGTGCGCAGCGACTGATAGGCCAGCTCGGCCTCGGGATAGCGACGCCGCAAAAAGTTGAGCCATTGCTTGAGGCGACCAGCCTGCTGTTTGCGCTCCAGTTGCGCACACACCAGGCGCCAGAAATCGTCGACAAGGGGCAGTAAGGTCTGCCAGCTAACCCCTACTGACGTCGCAACACGGCGTCCAGTAGCCGACTGAATAGCCAGCGCCAGACCGGGGTCAGTGACCATGCCACGCCCC
>JBLHZH010000226.1:0-4689 GCA_047629695.1 Rhodoferax sp. | reverse complement strand
GACTTTGACACGGCAGGCTTCGAGCGCAACGCCAAGGTCAAATTTATCCGCTTGCAAGCCGCCAACGATACAGGCGATCTGGAAGATATCCGCCAATTCACGACGTCTGAAATGTTTGCCGAACTGAAGATAGAACTGACCGAACGCAACACGACGATCCAAAAAACTGACGTAGTGAGTCTCAACGCGAACGTGATCGATGTGAATGAAAACGCAGACCGTTACCTGGTGAGCGTACGATTCACGGGCATGATCCGGGATGACGCCAACGCGCCAGATGAGTCATTTGACGAAGTCTGGCACTTGATGAAGTCACGCCAAGACAGCAGTGGTTGGGTGTTGTCTGGAATTCAGCAAATGTCGTGATTCTGAATGGTTATCGACCGATATCGGCTCCTATGTCCGCAAATTTGTGGGTTGACGGGGGCCTCTTTATATTCAATGCCTTATAAAAATACGTAGTTTTATAGTTGAATAGAATGTATTTTGAGTCTAACGTCTGTAGACGATGGGCTTAAGCAATTCAAAATAGAGAGGCTTCGATGAAAAAAATCATGACACTGGTCATTTCGCTGACGGCTGCCGGATGGGCATTTGCCGCCCAACCCCTACTCACCCCGACCGAACTGCAAGCGCAGTTGAACGACACCAACGTGCGGGTTATTGACATACGCGACCCCGAAACCTACGCGGTACGACATATTCCAGGGGCAATGAATGCGCCTTATGGCAGCTGGCGTGGGACGAGCAGCAACCCGGGCAAGCTGGCTGAGTTGCCCAAGCTGACGGCACTGGTCCAAAGCTTGGGCCTGACACCGGCTACGCATGCCGTGGTGGTTTCCAGCGGCGCCGATGCCACCAATTTTGGTGCTGCCGCCCGCGTTTACTGGACGCTCAAGGTACTGGGCCTGAAGGAGCTGTCCGTCCTGAATGGCGGTGTGAAAGCCTGGGCACAAGCCGGTCTGCCACAGGATGCGCTGGCCGCTAACATCGTGGCCAGCAGCTATACGCCGCAACTTGATACCAGCCTGATGGCGACGCGTGACCAGGTGGCTCAGCAAGTGGCGGCCGGTAAGGTGAATATGGTGGATGCGCGCCCTGCCGACTTCTTTAATGGCGACACCCGCCACCCGGTAGCCAAATTGCCGGGCACCATCCAGGGGGCGGTCAACCTAGACCATGCCAAATGGTTCGCGCCCGGTAGCGCCACCTTCATGTCTTCTGCCGAGGCCCAAAAAGTAGCCGCCTCGTCCCCGGTTGACCCGCAACAAGAGACCGTTTCATTCTGCAATACCGGTCACTGGGCGGCGACAAACTGGTTTGCCTTGTCAGAAGTACTGGGGCAAAAAAATGTCAAGATTTACGCCGGCTCCATGGTGGACTGGACGCAGGCACCCAATGCACTGCCGATGGACCATGTGCCAGGACGCGGCAAGCAGTTGTACATTGACGCCAAGATTCAGGCAGCCCAACTGTTCAACTGATTCAAGTCATGAAACGACTCCCTTTGGCGGCCATCCTGGCCGCCTTTTTTGTGCTGTTGCTGTGGAACGTTTCGATCCGGCAGGCGACCCTGTATCTGGTGGGTATCGGCATGGGTGCGGCGCTGGCCGGTGCGCGCTTTGGCTTCACCACGGGCTGGCGCAATCTGGTGGAGCAGCGCGACCCCCGCGGCGTGGTCGGGCAGTTGCTGCTGATGGGGCTGGCAGCCACCCTGTCAATGCCTTTGCTGGGCTGGTTTCCCGAGCTACACGCAGCCCTGGGGCCACCAAGCATCAGTTTGCTGTTGGGCGCGTTTGTATTTGGCCTGACCATGCAGATTGCTGACGGCTGTGGCTCTGGCACGCTTTACAAGGCAGGCTTAGGGGTACCGCTGAACATGGGCATCCTGCCACTTTTTGCCATGGGCAGTTTTTTGGGCTCACTGCATTTGGACGCCTGGCTCAATCTGGGGCAAATGGCGCCGATCGGCTTGGTTGATCAATGGGGTCCGGGCACAGCGCTGGTGGTCACCTGGCTGCTGTTGGGTCTGCTGGCCTTGGGTGTGCGGCGCTGGGTGGGCGCAGGTCAAACCTGGCTCGACAAGCGTTGGCTCTGGGGCGCTATCGCCTTGGCTGTGCTGGCAGCGCTTAATCTGCTGATTGCAGGTCAGCCCTGGGGCGTGGTTTATGGTTTTGGCCTGTGGGCGGCCAAGACCATCAATAGTCTAGGCTTGTTTGACGCAACCACCAATGCCTTCTGGAGCCAGCCCGGCAACGCCCAGCGTCTAACGCAGACGGTGCTGATGGATGTCACCTCGATCACCAATATCGGTATTCTGGGCGGCGCCTTGTGGGTCTCGGTCAACAAACCAAACCGCCAGAAGCCGCTAACCGGACAGCAATGGGGCATCGGCCTGATTGCAGGTTTTGTGATGGGCTACAGTTCACGCATGGCGTTTGGCTGCAATATCGGCGCCATGTTCAGTGGCATTAGCACTGGCAGTGTACATGGCTGGATTTGGTTGCCCATGGCGTTTGCCGGCACGCTTATTGGCCTGCGCGTACGCCGGCACTACCAGTTTTGACGCGAGCCTTTGCTATGAATACAACCCTGTTGTTGCGCGCCGTCTTCTGGAGCCTCTTGCTGTTATTTATTGCCTGGGACTGGACCCAGTCAGACCCAATTGACCTGCGCCAGGAGCCGCCACTGATTGCCGCGGGTTCTGGCCAGGTCATCAGTGGCGGTCATTGCTCGATGACCAAATAGGTCAACTCAAACCAACAGTGGGTCTTCGCGCATCGCCTCGACCTGCTCTTCGAGCATTTGCACCTGACCGCGCCAGTAGTCGCTAGAGCCAAACCAGGGAAAGTTGATAGGGAAGGTCGGATCTTCCCAACGCCGCGCCAGCCAGGCACTGTAGTGAATCAGACGCAAGGTGCGCAACGGCTCAATCAATGCCAGCTCGCGGCGATCAAACGACCGGAACTGTTCATACCCATCCACCAACGCCCCCAGCTGGCGGGTTTGCTGCTGGCGATCGCCACTGAGCAGCATCCACAGGTCTTGCACCGCCGGGCCGCTGCGAGCGTCGTCCAGATCTACAAAATGCGGGCCGGGGCCAGCCGTAGCAGGCGAGTCCAGCGGCGTCCACAAGATGTTGCCTGGATGGCAGTCGCCATGCAGGCGAATACATTTGATGAGCTCAGCATAAGGGGCTTTGGCTTCGGCTGCACCCGCCAAAGTGGCGTGACCCGCGATGACATCAAGAGCCTCCTGTGAGGCTTTGGCCCAGGCCGACTGCACGTCCAGCGGCACTTTGTCGTGGACCAACAGCCATTCACGAGAGTCAATACCAAAGCTATGCAGGTTGAGTGCCGGTCGCTCGACAAAAGTACGACTGGCGCCCACGGTGTGGATGCGCGCCAGAAAACGGCCAATCCACTCCAGCACATCAGGGTCGTCCAACTCTGGCGGGCGGCCACCGCGGCGCGGGCTGACGCTGAAGGCAAAACCGCCAAAGTAATTGAGCGTGCTGTCATTCAGCAGCAGCGGCCCGACCACAGGAATCTCGGCCGTCATAAGCTCGGCGGCAAAGGTATGTTCTTCCAGAATTTGCGCCTGCGTCCAGCGTCCCGGTCGGTAAAACTTGGCGACCACTGCACCGCCGTCTTCCAGATGCAACTGGTAGACCCGGTTTTCATACGAGTTCAGGGCCAGTTGCCGGCCATCCCCGTACAGGCCGACGCTGGCCAGCGCGTCCATCACCACGTCTGGCGTAAGTGATTCAAAGGCGTGAGGCGGGATCGGCGAAGTGGAGGCAGAAGAGAATGAAACCATGGTCACATTGTCGCTTGTTGATCCAAGGCAAATTCCCTGGGTGACATTGGCCGTCACATGAGGCCCATGATGAAATGGCAAGGCCGCGAACGACGCATTACCCGGCGTGGACGGGACTATTCGCTGCTACTATGTCTGTGAATTCTGGGTTTGGGCGGCGTGGGCTTCCGGTTACTGGCGCCGCTGGCGCGGACTAATGGGTTGTGGCTAGCCTTTACGACGGCGGCAGACTACGGCGACCTTGTTTTCAGCACCCATGCCTTGCGCCTCTTTGCTGTGCTGGTGGTTTTATTGGGCTTGGCCGTGCGTTCGCTGGTGACCGCGTCGCTGGCAGCAATGTTTGTTGAAACCGAAAAACACCAGATTGAGCGTGAACTAATGCATAAGATTGGCGAGTTGCGCATTGAGATGCGCAAACTACACCAGGCACTAAAAAAGCGCCAAGACTGAAGCCTGGATGCGCTTAAGGAACAGAAAAACACAAAAGTACCATTCTGGCACTACCACTCGGTCCTACAGCTCTCGTCTTTGCGAGGAAGAACGACGCGGCAAACCAACGTCATGGGCTGTCGCGCTCCGCTCGCAGGGACGAGACAGTACTTTGGTAATGCCACATCCCTTAACCCGTGCCGACTTGGATTTTTAAGCCAGTGTCAATGTCACTTCAATGTTGCCACGGGTGGCGTTGGAGTAAGGGCAGACTTGATGGGTCTTCTCAATCAGGGCCAAAGCGGCCTCGCGCTCCATGCCGGGCAGGCTGATGACCAACTCTACTTCGATACCAAAACCAACTGGAATCTGGCCAATGCCAACGGTGGCGTTGATGGAAGCATCCGCAGGTACGGTGATTTTTTCAATACCGGCGACATA
>JBLHZH010000225.1:0-4729 GCA_047629695.1 Rhodoferax sp. | reverse complement strand
TATCTTGAAATTGCCGCGCAATTTCATACAGTTATATTGAGTGATGTGCCGCATATGCCAGTGCGAATGGCCTCAGAGGCCCGCCGTTTCACTTGGTTGATCGATGTGCTTTACGACCGGCGCGTCAAACTAATTTTGTCAGCCGCCGTTCAGCCTGAGTGTTTGTATACCGAAGGCCCGTTAGTGCATGAGTTTGCACGTACAGCTTCAAGATTAAATGAGATGCAGTCCAGCGAGTTTTTGGCGCTGGAGCGTCGTATTGTCGATACCCGTCTCACCTGAAATATCTAAGTTCCTCGTCCTTGCGAAGGGAAACGACGCGACAATCCAAGAAGTCATGGGACCATAGGCTACCTCGCTGCGCTCGCAGAGACGACGTACTTTGCTATTTTTCTGACCCCTTGACGGCTTTGCTACCAGACTTTCCACCAAGGCTGTGATTTGGCGGAAAAACCATTACTTAGGTAAGTCGTTTGCGGATAATTTTTTTCCAGCACACGTTGGGTATCATCTCGCAGTTGGGTCATGCCCAATGCCTCATAAGAGGTGACGATAATAAATAACGCTTCTTCTGTTGCTGGCATGCCTTGGTAGTCGGAAACTACCAATTGTGCCCGGTTGATGGCCGCAATGTAGGCGCCACGCTCATAGTAGTATTTGGCAACATAGACCTCGGACTGCGCCAGTGAGTTGACGATGTAGTTCATCCGTAGACGGGCATCCGGGGCGTAACGGGAATCAGGAAAGCGCGTTATCAGATCCTTGAAGGATTGAAAAGATTCTTTGGCCGATTTTTGATCCCGTTCCGCCAGGTCTTGGCGTGCAATGCCAGAAAACAAACCCAGGTCGTCATTGAAGTTAATAATACCTTTAAGGTACAACGCATAATCCAGTGCTGGGCTGGCGGGATGCAGTTTCATGAAACGATCTAGCGTAGCAAGGCCCTGAGCGGCTTCTCCAGCCTTGTAGCGGGCATAGGCCTTGTCGAGTTGAGCTTGCTGCGCCAGAGGAGTCCCCGCGGCCCGACCCTCCAGTTTTTCAAACAGGACAATGGCCTTGTCGTAACCCCTTGAGCCCAGTTCATCTTTTGCCTCGGCGTAGATTTTATTGGGGCTCCAGCCCACCGTCTCATCTACTGGGGTGGTCGTGGCACAGCCTGACAGCAGCAACACGGCAGCAGTCAGTGAGCCGACGCAGACCGTCGATAATTTGGCTAAAAGCATAAGGTACAACTTTCTTGAAAAATTCGAATTTGATTATATCGGCGGAGCCTGAAAGCGACGAGTCGGAGGACCGGGTTGACACCGGGCCGGATGTTGAATTGCGCCATCTTGTCTTTGCCGAAGCTCAGCACGGCGTTCGACTCGATCGTGCCCTGACGGACCTGGTGCCTGAGTTCTCACGCAGTTATCTGCAGCAGTTAATTGATCTGGATGGCGTCAGCCTCAACGGTGTGGTGGTCCGAAAACCAGCGATGCGAGTTAAGGCGGGTGACGCTGGCGTGATTGAATTGCGACCAACACCGCAAAGTCAGGCTTTCAAGCCGGAGGCCATGGCGCTGGACCTGATCTTTGAGGACGACCACCTGATGGTGGTCAATAAACCGGTCGGCCTGGTGGTTCATCCGGCGCCGGGCAACTGGAGTGGCACCTTGTTGAATGGTTTGCTGGCATATGATGCCAATGCCATGAACTTGCCGCGGGCCGGCATTGTGCATCGCTTGGACAAAGACACCAGCGGCTTGATGGTGGTGGCCCGCACGCGTGCAGTGATGGACGCCTTGATTAAAGCGATTGCCGCGCGTGAGGTCGGTCGCCAGTATCTGGCGCTGGCGCATGGGCCCTGGGTCGGCAGCGTAAAACGTGAAATCAACGCGCCGATTGGCCGTGACCCGCGCAATCGCTTGCGAATGGCGGTGGTGGACATGGCGCAGCATCCTGGCAAACTGGCCAGAACCGATGTTGAGTTGCTGCAAAAGGCAGAGCTGGGTTGCTTGGTGCGTTGCACCCTGCATACGGGTAGAACCCATCAAATTCGTGTCCATCTGGCCTCGATTACCCATCCTTTGGTATCTGATGTGCTTTATGGGGGAAGTCTGGCGGCAGGCATGCAACGCCAGGCCCTGCACGCCTGTCGTCTTGCCTTGACACACCCTGTGACCGGCATGCCCCTGGTTTTTGAGTCGAATCCGCCAGACGACATGCAAGCCGGACTGCGACAATGGCGCTTAAGTTACAATATTAAATAGTATTTTGACTAAATTTTCGATCTGCAGCCTGCCTAATTGGAGTACCGGTTCATCAATCGGTACGCTGCAACCCCACATATGAACTGATTTGGCACCTTAAGGGTGTTTTTCTGGAACCGCCACACCATGAATACGGCAGATGCCAAGCGCGTACTTGAAGCCGTTTTGATTTGTGCGCAGCAGCCCTTGCCATTGCGTGAGATTCGTGCCTTGTTTGATGGCGCAATTGGTTTGGATACGCTTAAAGTGATGCTCTCTGACTTGCAACTTGATTGGTCACAGCGCGGTGTCGAGTTGGTTAGTGTTGCTACGGGTTGGCGTTTTCAAAGCCGCCCGGAAATGCGCGAGTTTCTTGACCGCTTGCAGCCCGAGAAGCCACCCCGTTACACTCGGGCCATGCTTGAGACCTTGGCCATCATTGCTTACCGTCAGCCGGTAACACGGGGTGATATTGAGGAGATTCGGGGTGTTGCAGTCAACTCCCAGTTGCTCAAGCAGCTTGAAGACAGAGGGTGGGTAGAGGTGATTGGACATCGGGAATCGATTGGACGGCCGGCTCTTTTTGCCACTACAAAACATTTTTTGGACGATCTGGGGTTTGAATTCCTCAATCAACTACCGCTGCTGGAGGCTCCAGTTCAGCCGCGGGATGTCATGGAAAAGCTCGATACCAGTGAGCCCGCCTTGGCAACTAACTTGGATGCACTAATCGCTGAAACGTCAACCGTGAAAGAGGAAGACGTTTTGGATAAAGCAGTCACAACTGGCGATGTTGGTTCTGGCAGCTACAACCTTTTCTTGACGGGAACCCAACCATGACTGCAAATCCGTCCGACGCATCGGACCCAAATAACGTCAGCACATTAAACCAGGTGAGTCCACCTGACGTCTCCTCCTTGCCCGTTGAAATGCCAACAGGTGCTGGCCTAACACCCGAAGCCACGCCGTCAATGGGCAATCTGTTTGATGATGTGGTGTCCGGTCAATTTGATGCGGATGAAGAGCGAGAGGACCTTGCGCCGACCAAGCGCGTGCTGGCGCCGATGGCGGAAACGCCCAAATTGCATAAAGTGCTGGCCCAGGCCGGCATGGGCTCGCGCCTGGAGATGGAGCAGTTGATCATGGAGGGCCGGATCACCGTCAACAATGAGCCTGCCCACATCGGGCAACGTGTCCAGTTTGGTGACCACGTCAAGGTCAACGGCAAGCCCATCCGTTTTCGTATTGAAGCGCCGCCGGCGCGGATTATTGCCTACCACAAGCCCAGTGGCGAAGTGGTCACGCACGACGATCCCCAAAATCGGCCTACCGTATTTCGTCGTTTGCCCAAGCTCTACCAGGGCAAGTGGCAATCGGTCGGACGCCTTGACCTGAATACCGAAGGCCTGCTGCTTTTTACCAGTTCAGGCGAACTGGCGAACAATTTGATGCACCCGCGCTTCGGTCTGGAGCGCGAATATGCGGTGCGCGTACTCGGGGCCCTGAACAAGGAGGAGAAGCAGCGACTACTTGACGGCGTCAAACTCGACGATGGCATGGCGCAGTTCGGCTCAATTGAAGCCGGTGGCGGTGAAGGCTCCAATTGCTGGTACCGGGTCACGATCTCGGAGGGGCGTAATCGCGAGGTGCGCCGTATGTTTGAGGCCGTCGGACACGCCGTGAGCCGGCTCATCCGAATTCGTTATGGTGCGATGGTGCTGCCGCGTGGTCTAAAACGGGGCGCCTGGATGGAGCTCGATGAAGGTGACATCAAGTCGCTGATGAATGTGGTCAAGGCGCGTAGTCCCGACATGGAAGCGCCTGAAGGCGCTGGTGCGACAGCGCGCCGTGAAGCCGCCGATCAGGACAGCGCTGCGCGCAATCGACGCCGGGGTGTGCGGGGTAGTGGGCCACGCAGTTCGGGCACGGGTCAACGCAATGCGCCGAGTGGTCCCAAACCCCGGGACCCCAATTTTTCATCGGCACAACGCAAGCCACGCGGCGAGGGCGGTGACCGGCCGGTCGGCGCGAGCCAGCCGGATCCGATGAAGACCGCTTTTGGTTATATCGGGGCCGATAGTTTTACCCGGCAACGCCAGGATCAGGGGCAGCAACGTGGCGGTGGCTTGGGTGGCAGCGGTCAGCGTCGGGGCGGTGGTGGCCGCGGCCGTTAAACGGGTTAAAATCGTCGACTTCGCCCGGTGGGTTGAAATTAAAATTTATAGTTCAGGAAATAACATGACAGTCGAACGTACTCTCTCCATCATTAAACCCGATGCCGTAACCAAAAATGTGATTGGCCAGATTTATGCTCGCTTTGAGGCTGCCGGCCTGAAAATTGTTGCAGCCAAGATGGTTCAGTTGTCACGTGGTGAAGCCGAAGCTTTTTACGCCGCGCACAAAGAGCGTTCATTCTTCAAGGATCTGGTTGACTTCATGGTCTCCGGTCCTGTGATGATTCAGGCGCTTGAAGGCGAAAACGCCGTGCTGACACACCGTGAC
>JBLHZH010000224.1:0-4729 GCA_047629695.1 Rhodoferax sp. | reverse complement strand
GATCCACTGCACATCAATCACATTGAGGTCGCCCGTCAGCATCAGCGAAACCTCCTTGAAGTCTTGCTTGTTAGTGGCGTACTGCGTCCGGTCACCAGCCCTTGTCTGGGTCGTCATGAAGCCGAACTCTTCTTTCAGCACCCGAGCCGTTGGGACCATGCGGACCCGCTCGATGCCGTTGGGAAATTTGAAGTGCAGGCCGGGTCCGACCGTGCGGTTCACCGCACCAAAGCGCTGGACGATTCCGGTCTCCTCGGGCTGAACGGTGAACCAGCTTGAGGCCAGTACGAACAACAGCACCAGGCCCGCAATAATCAGGGTAATGCGTTTGCCGCCCAGCGTAGAGGCGTGTTGGCGCAAGGCTTTAACAACAGCTTCAGGGTCATTAGTCGACATAAATTTTTTCCTTTCGGGTCAGTGTTACGTGCCGCACGAGGTCGCTGTGGGGTGCACGCGAAGTTCATCAGCCACACCGCCATCGGGTCTTAACGCTGGCGGCTGTGCGTAGCGCGCCAGGGCGTGTGAAACGGGTGGTGATGGCTGATGACGAGTTGCTGCGTGATAAGCGTGAGCTTCATCTACAGCGTCAAAGAGAGTGATGACCTTATTGCCGGTCAACGGCAAGCGGTCCAGGGGGTCCATTATCCAGAGGCAGCAGCCAAATTGCTCATCACTGGTTAAGTCAAAGAGCGGGGTAATGGGTCGCCCTTTATTGTAGTCACAGCCGCAGGGGGCTGTTCGAGTAACCCCCGATATGGCCACATTCTGTTGCTTTGGCATGCAGGCACGGCGTCCACGTCATGCCTGTTTCACCCTAGTGACAGCTCTGGTTAACTACAAAAGGTGCAAGGTAACCACAAACGGTACAAGGATTACATCTCATTGCAGGAGTTAGGTCTGAAGGACGTTAATCGGACGATCTGGCAAGGCCTGTACACGGTCATTGTCACGGATCAAGGGGGTAGCCCGGCGCGGATCGAATCCGCTGGTAAGTTTGTGTATTAAACGCCCCAAACGACGAAATTTCCGTGCCGCGCACATTCGCGCAGCACATCTATGAAAGGCGTGGCGCGCAGTCGCAATGAAATTTCTTCAAAATGAGGCCTAGGCTTATGTGCTGCCAGCGCCGCAGCGGTGGCAGCGGCCTTGTCGGCCTCATCCTGAGCGATGGCGGCCTCCAGCGCCGCAATCGCGTCCGGCATCTGTTCTGGCAGAATAATGCCACTCTCACCCACACCGCCGGGTGAAGCGTCTTTGCCAATGATTTGCAGCACACGCCTGCCGTCGGGCTGAAGCATGATGAGGTCGCCGGTGGATTTGGATTTGAATTTATAAAGCATGATCGCCCATCGTAAACTGTTATCCCGTGCATCTGCGCAACAAATAATGAATGAGTGATTCTTTGTCTGATCTTTATATTCTGCGTCAACACACCCTGAGCCTGCCGCTGGCCCGAACCTTGGCCTGCCAATGGGTGAAGCAGGCCGAACAAGAGTTCGGCATGACCTGTACTTACACGGAAGGACCGACCGGGGATCAGGTGAATTTTGTTCGCTCGGGCGTTGAAGGCTCTTTGACGGTGACCCAGGAGCAGTTTGAATTAAGGGCCAGACTCGGATTTTTACTGAGCGCCTTCAAAACAAAGATTGAAGCGCAAGTAGCCCAAAATCTGGACCAACTGTTACTACAGGCGACGGCTTCGGGCGACCCAGCTCGGTAACACAGTCTGGTGATGTGGCGCTGACCAACTTTTTTTCGTTGTCAGCCGTCGGCTTTGGTAGCCGATGGCCTCTTGAATTGCCGCGCTCCGCTCCCAGAGACGATCAGTTCAGGGTCTCCATCAGGTCAATGTACTGCTGCATGGCAGCGTCGCTGTCTGTGCCTTTGACAGCCTGCCATGCTTCCCATTTGGCGCGCATCACTATATCGCTGAACCCGGGCTTGGGGTCGTTGTTGTCACCCTGACTGCCCTGCTTGTACAGGCCGTACAGCTTGAGCAGAGTGTTGTTGTCAGGGCGCTCGGTCAAGTTCTTTGATTCCGCGACGGTGGCTTCAAATTTTGCTTTCAGGTCAGACATGGCTCTCTCCATTTATAAATAGTGGATGATACCGGTCAGTTTTCCAGTCCAACTTTGGCCATCTCCACATCCAGCCGTTCCATAGCATCTATAGGTTGGGCCGCGGCGGCCTGCTGGTACAGTAGCGTCGCTTCATTCATCATCTTTTCGCCTTCGAGCATGATCATGGCGTTGGCGTATTCAACCATGCCAATGGCCGATTGAAAGTTTAGCTTGAGTGCTTCTTGGAGCAGCACCAGGCTGGTGTCTTTTTTTGCGCCGTAGGTCATGCCGCCTATTAGTGTGCCTACTTTGTCGATCACCTCGGCGTGAAAGGCGCCCAGCGCGATATGGGCGTCGGCATGGTTGGGGGCCAGTTTAATCACGTTCTCAAGGGAACCCTTGACGCGCGTGCCCAAGCCTTGGGCCAGTGCTTTGGCGACACTGATGCCCTGGCTATAGTGCCCCAGCGCGTAGGCTTGCCAGTAATGGGCATTGATGTTACTTGGGTTCTGTAGCGCCTGTGCTTGGGCGCGTTGGGCGACTTCCATATACAAGTCGAGCCGAATTTTTTCTTTTTTCTCCAGATAGGTGGCATAGACGCAGGCAGACTTGTTGGCTACTGTCAGCCCGTCTCCGCCCAGTTTGAGCCCCAGCTCCATGGCTTTGTGAAACTCGCCGTTATGAAACAGCACCCAAGCCTGCAGCACTTGGGCATCCTGGGGTAAGGGTTCCACATCGCCAGCATGCAGCCGTGCCCAGTTTTTTTTGACGCTAGCGGCATCAAAAACATAATCTCCTGCGAAGGGGAAGGCGGTCCATTTCGTCATGGTGGTCTCCTGAGTCCGGTGTCCGGTTTTTTACTTGTCAGCTTGATTGTAGGCGCCCACCAACGCCAGTAGGTGCGACCGCTGACTCGCCTCCAAATAGGGGGCCAGCAGGTTCAGCACATGTTGCGTACCCCGTAGCAGCGCTGCTTGGGCGTGCTCCGGCTCCAAGGCATATCGGGGGTTACGTACATATTCAAAACTTAACCAATAAGTCAGCATCACCACCATGCTGGTGGTCGTGGCTTCAACCTCACATATGTCCATCTGTATCACCCCGTTGTCACTCATGCCGTCCAGCAGGGCTTTAATAGCGCGCATCTTGTCCTGCAAAATCACCTGGAAATGGGTCTCCAGTCGCCGGTTTTTGCTCAGGAGGTCATTCAGGTCGCGGTACAAAAATCGGTATTGCCAGATCAGCTCAAACAGCGTGTGCATGAAAAACCAGGCGTCCTCCACATCGCGCACACTGTCGCTGGCTTGCAGCAACTCATCAAGGGCGTACTCGTAGCGGTCAAACAGCGCGTTGATGAGCGCATCTTTGGCCGGGTAATGGTAGTAAAGGTTGCCGGGGCTGATGCCCATTTCGGCTGAGATCAGGGTGGTGGATACGTTGGGTTCACCGAAGCGGTTAAACAGCGCCAGTGTGACTTCCAAAATCCGCTCGGCGGTGCGCCGGGGCGCCTTTTTTACCATCATGAGCCTTGGCGTGCCAGCGGTGTCAGTCTAGGTTGCAGGCGTGTGCGTGGACTCATTTTTTTTCTGAGAGCGTCTGCACCTGTTCTGTCAATTCGTCCACACGGGCACGCAAGGCGTTCACCTCGTCGGCCGAGGGCACATCCAGCTTGACCAGCGCCTTGGCCACTCGCTCTTCAAAGATGGTTTCCAATTTGTCCCATTGGCCAGTGGCCTTGGATGACATATCGTTTGCCATCGTGCTCATTTTCTGGTTTGCTTGCGCGATCTTCTCTTCTGCCGCAACTTGCGTTTTGCGCTGCAGGTCGACGCCTTCTTTGACCAAGGCTTCAAACGCCTTGCTGCCCTCAGCCTGAGCTTTACTGAAAGCCCCCAAGCCGGCCTGCCAGATGTGCTGGGCCGAGTTTTTTACAGAGCCTGCTAGCGGCACCTCGTCAGCCGATGTCTTGCCGTTGGGTTGCGTTTCTTTGACCATGAGGCTCTCCTGTTATGTTTGTAATGCTTGTCCTGTACTTTAAAGGGCGGCTGCATGGTCGTCTAGAGGGATACGGGTTTTTTCTTTTTCTGTCAGGCGTTGATGTCGAGTACGTGCATTTTTGAGGGCTGTGACCTCAGCGATAATCTCACAAGGAGGCGCTACCTAGTGCCTTTTAATGCAAGTTTGCCCGGTCTGATGCCCATTCCTGGGGTGGCTGCTTGGATGAATCCTCAATCTTGATCCCCATGTCCAAGACTGCTTCCTTTTCCCGTAAATTTTATAACTCTGCCTTGTGGTCGCTGATGGGCACGGTGGTGCCGATGTTTGCCGCGTTGGCTGCCGTGCCGTGGTTGATGCACGCCATGGGCCAAGAGAGGTTGGGGGTGTTGTCTCTAGTGTGGGTGGTGGTAGGCTACTTCAGCTTTTTGGACATGGGTCTGGGGCGGGCGGTGACGGTGGCAGTCGCAGCCGTCCGGTCAGACAGTCAGCGCGTGACACCGGACGAAATACATGTACTGGGTTCCGCCACGGTTTTGCTTATGGTCGTTGGCGTGGTGATGGGCGCCTTGCTTGGCCTAAGCATGGGCACTTGGGGTGTGCCCTTCAAGCTAAGTTCTGTGGCGTTGTCGGATGAAGTTCGGCAGGCTCTTTTGTGGACCTTACCCAGCCTG
>JBLHZH010000223.1:0-4741 GCA_047629695.1 Rhodoferax sp. | reverse complement strand
TTCGAGAGCGAAGCGGCGACCCCGGACATCCCCGGTAAAGGCGTTCGCTACTTTGTCGGCAAAGAAGGGGCGGCGACCTCGCCGATTGCCCACATGCTGCGCACTTACCCAATCAAAAGCCACAACGTGGTGGCCCATGTGCGCAAGGCCACAGTCGGTGCGGTGGGACTAGAAAATTGCCATCCGTTTGTGCGTGAGTTGTGGGGCCGCTACTGGGTGTTTGCCCACAACGGCGACTTGAAAGACTACGCCCCCCCGCTGCACGGCCACTTCAGGCCGGTCGGCAATACCGACAGTGAGCTGGCGTTTTGCTGGCTGCTGCAGGAACTCTCCAAGTCCCACGTCGGGGTGCCAACGGTCGAAGAGCTGACCCTGACGCTGGCTGAACTGGTGCCACAAATTGCGAAGCACGGCACGTTCAACTTTTTGCTGAGCAACGGCCAAGCCTTGTGGGCACACGCCAGCACCAAGCTGTATTACGTGTTGCGCCAACACCCTTTCACGCATGTGCGCCTCAAGGATGAGGACATCAGCGTCGACCTGGCAACCCTCAACAGCCCGGAAGACCGACTGGCGATTGTGGTGACCGAACCCCTGACCACCAACGAAGCCTGGACCGCCATGGCGCCGGGCCAGTTACAAGTCTTTATCGACGGTCGCGTCAACCCTTAAGCGCTTGCTCCAGCGCGTCGATAAACATGGCCGCAACATCAAAGCCGGTCTGGTCAAAAATTTCCTGAAAGCAGGTTGGACTGGTGACATTGATCTCAGTGACACAGTCGCCGATCACATCCACGCCCGCCAGCAACAAACCGCGCCCGGCCAGAATCGGGCCTAGCGTTTCGGCAATTTCAAAATCACGCTTTGACAGCGGCTGCGCCACACCAATCCCACCGGCAGCCAGGTTGCCGCGCACCTCGCTGCCCTGAGGAATACGCGCCAGACTAAAGGGCACAGGTTTGCCGCCAATCACCAGCACCCGCTTGTCGCCCTTGACGATTTCGGGCAGAAACTTCTGCACCATCAGGCTTTGTGCGCCATGCTGATTCAGGGTTTCGGTGATCGAGCCCAGGTTCAGGCCATCGGGACCGACCCGGAAAATACCCATGCCGCCCATGCCGTCGAGTGGTTTGAGGATGATGTCTCGGTGCTCGGCATGAAAGCGTTTGATGTCCTCGGCATCGCGCGTGACCAGGGTCGGGCCGATGAACTGGGGGAACTCCATGATGGCGAGTTTCTCGGGATGGTCGCGCAGCGCCCGTGGCTTGTTAAAGACCCGCGCGCCTTCGCGCTCGCCCTGCTCCAGCAAATGCGTCGCGTAGAAATACTCGCTGTCAAAAGGCGGGTCCTTGCGCATCAGCACGGCGTCAAAGTCCTTGAGCGCGGTGGCGCGCGTGCCGGTGTCTTCAAACCAGTTCACGGCATCGCCAGTCAGCGTAATGTCGTGCACATGGGCTGTCACAGCCGAGCCACGCTGCCACATCAGGTCCTGCTGCTCGCAGGCGCTGATGCGATGGCCGCGCTTTTGCGCTTCGCGCATCATGGCAAAAGTGGTGTCCTTGTAGATCTTGAATGAGGCAAGCGGATCAGCGATAAAAAGAATATTCATGGATCAGGAAAAAAAGGGTGATCGGGCTCAGATCTCAATCTTGGAGCCCAGTTCCACCACCGAGTTATTGGGGAGCTTCAGAAAGTCGGCGGCACCACTGGCATTGTGGTGCATTTGCGCAAACAGCTTTTCTCGCCAATGCGACATGCCGCTGCCAATGGTCGGGACAACGGTATCTCGCGACAGAAAATAACTGGTAGTCATGGCGTTCAGCTCGCAACCCCGGCCCTTGATTTGCTGCAGTGCCTTGGGCAAGTCAGGGTCATTCTTGAACCCGTAGTGAATGATCACCTGCCAGCAGTCGTGGCCCAGTGACTCGGCCTCCAGCCGCTTGTCCATACCGATCCAGGGGACCTCGTGGTTGCGCACGGTGACAAATAGGTTATTGTCATGCAGCACTTTGTTGTGCTTGAGGTTGTGCAGCAAGGCATTGGGTACGGTGCCCGGCTCAGCGGTCAGGAACACCGCCGTGCCCTCCACCCGCACGGGAGGACTGATGAACACGGCATCCAGAAAACTATTGAGGTCAATCGAGTCGGCGCGCAGTTTATCCGTGAGCAGGCGACGGCCATCTTTCCAAGTGGTCATGATCACGAACAGAACCATCGCCATCGCCAGCGGGAACCAGCCGCCATGCAATATTTTTAGCGAATTGGAGGCAAGGAAGGCGATATCGATCAGTATAAAAAATCCGGTCGCGGCCAGGCACATCGACAAAGGATAAGTCCAGTGGTAACGCAAGACATAAAAAGTAAGCAGCGTCGTGATCACCATCACCAAGCTGACCGAGATACCATAGGCCGCAGCCAACGCCGACGAGGAACCAAACAGGGTGACCGCAGCGATCACCCCGGCCAGCAGCAACCAGTTCACCGCCGGTATATAAATTTGTCCGGTGTCACGAATGGAGGTGTGCAAAATGCTCAGGCGCGGTAAAAACCCGAGTTGTATCGTCTGTTTAGTCGCGGAGAACGCCCCGGTAATCAAGGCCTGCGAGGCAATCACGGTGGCAGCCGTGGCCAGTACCACCATGGGAATCAGGGCCCAGTCCGGCATCATCATGTAAAAAGGGTTTTCGACAGCCGCCGAGTTGCTCAGCACCAGCGCACCTTGGCCAAAATAATTCAACAGCAAGGCCGGCATAACCAAACCAAACCAGGCGATACGGATCGGTTTTTTACCAAAATGGCCGAGATCGGCATACAGGGCCTCAGCCCCTGTCACACACAAAAAGACAGCGCCCAAAGTAATGAAGGCAATGCCATAGTGCTGGATCGCAAAGGCAATGGCGTAACCCGGCAATATGGCCTGGAGCACCATCGGGTTATGTGAGATTTGCACCGCCCCGGAGATCGCAATGGCTAGGAACCAGACTACCGTAATGGGGCCAAAAAACTTGCCAATGTCGCCAGTCCCGCGCCGTTGCATGGCAAACAGCATCACCAGCACAGTTAACGAGATCGTCACCACATAAGGGGCCGCGGCCGGCGTGATGATCTCCAGTCCCTCGACGGCGGACAAGACCGAAATCGCTGGCGTGATCACGCCATCGCCAAAGAACAGGGCGACGCCGAAAACCCCAATCATCTGCAGCAGGCGGCGCAACTTGGGCTTGTGCCGCACCGACTGCGAGGCCAGCGCCAGCAAGGCCATCAGACCGCCCTCACCCTCGTTGTCAGCACGCATGATCAGCACCACATACTTCAGCGAGACAATGAGTGTCAAGGTCCAGAAGAACAACGAGAGTACACCCATGATGTTGTCAGGCGTAATAGGGACCAGTCCACTAACAAAAACTTCCTTGAAGGCATAAAGGACGCTGGTGCCAATGTCGCCGTAGACCACGCCAATGGCGCCCAAAGTCAAGGCAGAGAGGGATGATTTAGACGCAGTCACAAGTTCATCCCGTCTTGATTTTTAGCGGGAATCCATTCTATTCAGGACCACTATTGTGCACCGGACCGGGTTTACTCGTAGACCTCAGCATCCGGGTCGGTGGCTTCCATCTCGTAACTAGCGGCCAGCATGGCGAGTCGGCCCACCACGCCATACATATAAAAACGATTCGGCGCACTGGCACCAGGACGAATACCGGGCTGTGGCAGATGTGTACTTTGCTCAAAGGCCAGCGGCACAAAGCCGGCACCCGGGGCATTTAGGTTTTCATCCACCCCACGATCGGCATGGATACGGTAAAAACCACCCACCACATAGCGGTCCATCATATAGACCACCGGCTCAGCCACCGCATTGTTCATGCGCTCTTTGGTCAAGACACCTTCCTGCACAAGAATATCTTGTGAGGGCTGGCGCCCAGGCGCTTCGCTACGGTGATTCTGTGCTTTTTGGCTGAGTGCTTCCAAATCCTTGGCATCACGCACCGTGACAATGCCCATACCGTGCGTGCCATTGTCGGCCTTGACCACCACAAAGGGCTTCTCCTTGATGCCGTATTCTTTGTATTTACGCCGAATTTTGGTTAACAGCGCATCAACGTTGGTGCTCAGGCTCTCCATTCCCTGAGGTTCGGCCAAATTAACTTCACCACATTTTTCGAACATGGGATTGATCAACCAGGGGTCTACCCCCAGCAGTTTGCCCAGGCGTTTAGCCACCTCTTCGTAACATTTGAAGTGTTTGCTCTTGCGCCGTGTCGACCAACCGGCGTGCAGCGGAGGCAGCAGGTACTGCTCATGCAGGTCTTCCAGAATGCCGGGCACGCCCGCACTCAGATCGTTATTGAGCAAAATGGTGCAGGGATCAAAGTCCTTGAGCCCAAGACGACCCCGCTCACGAATCACCGGCTCCAGCGTCACGCTTTCGCCGTTGGGTAGCTCAATGGTGGTGGTGGTCTTGATGGCTGCATCAATTGAGCCAATGCGCACATTCAGTCCAGCCATATGAAAAATACGCCGCAATTGCGCCACATTGGAAAGATAAAAAGTGCTCTCCGAGTGGTTCTCGGGAATCAGCAATAGGTTGCGTGCTTCAGGGCAAATTTTTTCAATCGCCGCCATAGCCGCTTGCACGGCCAGCGGGAGCATCTCGGGCGTCAGATTGTTCCAACCACCAGGAAACAAATTGGTGTCGACCGGCGCCAGCTTGAAACCGGCATTGCGCACATCAACCGAG
>JBLHZH010000222.1:0-4747 GCA_047629695.1 Rhodoferax sp. | reverse complement strand
TCAGGTTGCCACCGGCCACAGTTTTGAGTACCGCTTTACCTTTGCCTGCGGCAATGGCCTTGGTCAGTGCAGCCGCATCCAACTTGCCTGATACTACGTGGTAGTTCAGGATTCCGCTCAGCATGGCCTTGTTTTCAGGCTTGAGCAGTGTGTCCACCGTGCCGGCGGGCAGGGCCGCAAAAGCGGCGTTTACAGGGGCAAACACGGTGAACGGACCCGTGGACTTGAGCGTATCGACCAGTCCGGCGGCCTTGACGGCAGCCACCAGCGTGGTGTGGTCTTTGGAGTTGACGGCGTTGTCGATAATGTCTTTGGTGGGCAGCATGGAAGCGCCGCCGACCATCACTTGGGCAAAGGAAGAAGCACCTGCCACCGACATGGCCAATGCCAGGCCGAGTGATACAAATTTGTGTTTTGTTTGCATTTGAAATCCTTGAAGTTGACGTTAAAGTAAAAGTATCAGCCGAAACCGGAGGGGTTTATCAGCGGCTGTAATGAATACGGGGCAAATGCTGGACTGGATTCAAACTTTATGAAATCTCAATAATTTTTTAAAAATATCGCCGTGTGTGCCATTCCAGTGCAGCAGGCCAGAGGTCATGGACAGCCACGGCCTACGGCCTCGCAGAGACAAATCAGCCGCTTCGGCGCTTGTGGCGCCGTATCAAGGCACAACTGGGCATTTACGCAGAAGCTGCACACGTTGGGAGCAGGGCCATGACAGCGCAACCTATTCTTTTTGTTGAGGGCACCCAGACGTGGTGATCCGCCATCTGAGGCATGCGCGGGGGGACGCCGATGCGCAAGGCGGCAAAGCGGCCAAGCATGAGGTGCGCCATATTGCGGTGGTGGCGCTTGATTTTCCGCTCCTGCGCAGCCAGTACGCCTGAGAGTCCGGCGACTTGCCCCCAGTGCTGTTGTCGGCGTAACAGGACATTGCCTGGGCCCAGCACATCGTGTTGTTTTTCCCGTTGTGGCTGGATGATGGGTTCTGTCGTATTAGCCAATCAAGACCACCATTTGGGTGAGTTTTTCAAGCGCACGTTGTCTCGGGCGCACTTATGCTGCCAAAGCATAAAACTTTTTCAGTGAACGTTAGATCCGGCCCCTGTTCAGCGCTCAACTGGCTCTTGCGGACCATGTGCATCAGTTCTATGCCCGCCAGGACTGCGCTGGCAACTGTGAAATATTTGAACCTTAACATCGGTTTGTTAATCCGTTTGACGAATCGATGATCCTGCTCGACGATGTTGTTAAGGTGCTTGACCTGGTACAACTCAATCGGCATGACTCGATCTTTGTTCCCCCCGTCTATGGCCGCTTTGTTGGCGTCACTCTTGTCCATAGTGGCCTTCTGCAGACCCCCGTTTTGGTGTATCGTCTTCTCGAAAATTGCCTTACTGCAGCGGTATTGCGCTTGGCACGGAGCAGGATGGCGGTGTTGGTGCCTTCTTTGTCAACTGCACAATACAAGTACTGCCATTGACCTTGATGTGGTCTCATCAACGCGTCCACTATCCCCGACAGCCCGCATGTGTTTTCTAAAGAACCCCTCCAGCATCGGCAAAAATTTGATCACCCAGTGGCTGACACTGAAGTGAACGGGTGAGGGTGTTTTTAGCCTGAGACCAAGGGGGTCGCTTGCGTTCTGGGTCACCAATGCAAGCTGAGGTCCACGTTCCAAATTTCAGCCGCGGATGCTTCAGGGTTAGCGTCAAGTCACGCTTATCGCCGGCGAGGCTGCTTCAAAGGCGGTTCTTTGACCTCGTTGAACAGCGCTGGTGCGCTGAATGCGAGTCGGTTGCCACTCTGTGGTAGCCAAGTTGCATTAAAACTCTTGGCGGAGAGCTATTGAGCTCAGGGCCTGGTTGGGCTGCAGCGAACAGGCCAGCTCACCTGACCTGGGGAAATACGCAGCGAAGCAGAGCTTCAAGTGCCCACGCGACGAGGAAAGCGGATTATTGTCACGTAGGCCGCATCGCTAAGCCCTTGTCGGCGTTTCTATTTTTTTTAAAAAACTGACAATTTTTTATCTAAATTTAACCATGAGGAAGTGGTAATAATCTTAGGTTGATTGGGTAGTTTGGCGATTATGTTCGCGTTCATTGGCCTATAACTGGACCTGCCTTTGGCCTAACAACGTACTTGGAGCAAACAACGGCGCGACCTCCCGCTCAGGTGGCGCTGGTTCAGAAGTCGATTGGCGGTGGGGGAGCGCGAGCCGGCACTGAGGCACCTCAGACGGCCCATTGAAGCGGGGGGCGTCTCAGAATTCGAAAAATTAAGCACGCTAAGGAGTAGCTCCCTGCAGCGAGGCAATCAGCGGACAGGACACGTTGCCCTTTTGCGCATGGCAGGCGTACACGAGGTCAGACAAAACGGCCTCCATGAGCGCCAGGTCGGCAAGCTTCTCTCGCACGTCTTTGAGCTTGTGTTCGGCCAAGACACTGGCTTCTTCGCAATGTGTTCCGTCGTCTAGGCGCAGCAGTTCGGCGATTTCATCCAGGCTGAACCCCAGCCGCTGGGCCGATTTCACAAACCGCACTCGGGTCACGTCCGCGTCGCCATACCGGCGAATGCTGCCGTAAGGCTTGTCCGGTTCAGGCAGCAAGCCCTTGCGCTGGTAGAACCGAATGGTTTCCACATTGACCCCAGCCGCCTTGGCAAACACGCCAATGGTCAGATTTTCAAAAATAGTTGACATACAGCTTGACTCCGTACCTTGCTACGGAAGTAATCTTAGGCTATCCGACTCCAATTTGAAAGACCATGCTTATGTCTGAAACAAAAAATGGGCGGGGTGCCCTCGCTGCCGGCGGGCTGGCCGCCATCCTCGCCTCAACTTGCTGCCTTGGCCCGCTTGTCCTGCTCGCTTTGGGATTCAGCGGGGCTTGGATCGGCAACCTGACCGCGCTGGAGCCCTATCGCCCCCTCTTTATTGGCGCAGCCGTGATCGTTTCGTTCTTTGCCTGGCGGCGCATCTATCGCCCGGCGCAAGCCTGCAAGCCGGGGGATGTGTGCGCGATTCCCCAGGCAAGCGCTACTTACAAGCTCATTTTCTGGGTCGTGGCCGCGCTGGTACTGGTTGCACTCGGATTCCCCTATGTCCTTCCTTTGTTTTACTAACCGGAGATCACCATGAAGAAACCGTTTGCTTCCCTCGTCCTCGCCGCCACCATCGCCCCTGTATGGGCGGCCGTCCAAACCGTCACGTTGGCCGTGCCAGGCATGACCTGTGCTGCCTGCCCCATCACTGTTAAAAGAGCGATCTCGAAAGTCGAGGGTGTGAGCAAGACTGACGTGAACTTTGACAACCGTGAGGCGGTCGCCACTTTTGATGACGCCAAAACCAGCGTGCAGAAGCTGACCAAGGCGACTGAGGATGCGGGTTATCCCTCGTCCCTCAAAAAGTAATTATGAAAGATCCGAAGACCCTTGTGCAGGCCAGCATTTTTGGCACGATTGTTCTGGCTTTGTGCTGCTTTACGCCCGTACTGGTTCTTTTGCTAGGGGTCGTCGGTCTGTCCGCACTCACGGGCTATCTGGACTATGTTTTGCTGCCCACGTTGGCAGTCTTCATCGGTTTGACGATCTACGCCGTCCGACGAAAACGCCAGGCCAATGCCCGCTGCACCCCGAAACCCAATGGAATAAAAAAATGACCAAAATCACCTTGACTGGCATGACCTGCACCTCTTGCGCCGCCCATGTCAAAGATGCTCTGGAGAAGATTCCTGGCGTGAATGCGGCCGTGGTGTCTTACCCAGAAAGCCGCGCGCAAGTTATGGCCGATAACGCCGTGAGTCACGAGCAAATGCCAGCCGCCATCGCCGCACTGGGCTATCAAGGCTCGATCCGGGTGGGTGAGCTCAAGAGTGATGCGCAAAACCGTAATGCCCTTTCGGGTGCCGGTTTGCATATCGCTGTGATCGGCAGCGGCGCCGCCGCGATGGCCGCAGCGCTCAAGGCTGTCGAAAAAGGGGCGAGGGTCACGCTGATCGAGCGCGGCACCATGGGCGGCACCTGCGTCAACATTGGTTGCGTGCCGTCCAAAATCATGATCCGCGCCGCCCATATCGCCCATCTGCGCCGCGAAAGTCCATTTGACGACGGTATCGCGGCGACCTTGCCGACGATTGACCGTCGCAAATTGCTGACGCAGCAGCAGGCCCGCGTCGAGGAGCTGCGCCATGCCAAGTACGAAGGCATCTTGGAAAGCCATTCGGGCATCACCGTACTGCGCGGCGCAGCCCGCTTCAAAGATGGCCAGCACCTCACCGTGACGCTGAACGACGGCGGTGAGCAGACGGTTGCCTTCGACCGCTGCTTGATTGCCACTGGTGCCAGCCCTGCCATTCCGCCAATCCCTGGCCTGAAAGACATGCCGTATTGGACTTCGACCGAGGCGCTCGTTAGCGACGCGATTCCCGAACGCCTGAGCGTGATCGGCTCGTCAGTGGTCGCGCTGGAACTGGCGCAAGCCTTTGCTCGGCTGGGCAGCCAGGTCACGATTTTGGCTCGCAGCACGCTGTTCTTCCGCGAAGATCCGGCCATTGGCGAGGCCGTCACCGCCGCCTTCCGTACCGAAGGCATCAAGGTACTGGAGCATACGCAAGCCAGTCAGGTCGCCCATGTGAATGGCGAATTCGTGCTGATCACGGGGCATGGCGAAGTGCGCGCCGACAAGCTTCTGGTGGCTACCGGCCGGATACCAAACACACGCAGCCTGGCACTGGAAGCGGTGGGA
>JBLHZH010000221.1:0-4766 GCA_047629695.1 Rhodoferax sp. | reverse complement strand
AACTTGGTAACGATACTGGCTGGAATGCCGGTTTTGGCGAACTTACCATTCAAGTCCATACCGGGCGTCACGATGGTCGACTTGATCGGGTCAAGCATATTGAAGCCGGTCGCCATCTTGCCAAAACCGTGCCAGTTGACGCCAGCCTTGGCTTTGGCGGATTCGCCTTTAATGATCCAGTCATCGGCGCGGCCAATGCCTTCGTCCACCAGTTTGTCCGGCCCCCAGACCTTGAACCACCAGTCAGCACCATATTCCTCATCAATTTTGCGCATGGCGCGACGAAAGTCCAGTGCTTCGGCGATGCTTTCCTCAACCAGCGCGGTACCACCTGGCGGCTCCATCATGGCCGCGGCAACATCGCAGCTGGCAATGATGCTGTACTGCGGCGAGGTGCTGGAGTGCATCAAATACGCCTCGTTGAAGAGATGCTTGTCGAGTTTGACGGTTTGTGAATCCTGTACCAGCACGTGGCTGGCCTGGCTGATACCCGCCAGCAGCTTGTGAATGGACTGCGTCGCGTACACCATGGCCTGCTTGGGTCGCGTGCGCTTTTTCCCCATGGAGTGGTAGGTGCCGTAAAACGGATGGAAAGCGGCATGGGGCAGCCAAGCTTCGTCAAAATGGATATTTTCCACATAGCCGTCGAGCATACCTTTGACCGTTTCTGTGTTGTACAAAACGCCATCGTAGGTGGATTGCGTCAGGGTCAGCACACGGGGCTTGATTTTGCTGGCATCCACACCTTGCAGATGCTCAAGGATCAAGGGGTTGGCCATGATCTTGGCCTTGATGGCCGCCGGTTCGAACTCGCTTTTGGGAATCGGCCCGATGATGCCGAAATGGTTACGCGTCGGCTTCAAAAACACCGGAATCGCCCCGGTCATAATGATGGCGTGCAAGATCGACTTGTGGCAATTGCGGTCAACCACCACCACGTCGTTGGGCGCCACGGTATGGTGCCATACCATCTTGTTACTGGTACTGGTACCGTTGGTCACAAAAAAGCAATGATCGGCATTAAAAATGCGGGCAGCATTGCGCTCACTCTTGCCAATAGCACCATCGTGGTCGAGCAATTGACCGAGCTCCTCCACGGCATTGCAGACATCCGCGCGTAACATATTCTCACCATAAAACTGGTGGTACATCTGGCCCACTGGGCTTTTCAAGAAGGCAACGCCCCCTGAGTGGCCGGGACAATGCCAAGAGTAAGAACCGTTTTCGGCATAGTCCAGCAAGGCCTTGAAGAACGGAGGCTGCACACTCTCCAGGTAGCTTTTGGCTTCGCGAATAATGTGACGTGCGACAAACTCAGGCGTGTCTTCAAACATGTGAATAAAGCCGTGTAATTCACGCAGAATGTCATTAGGCAGGTGGCGCGAGGTCTTGGTCTCACCGTAGATATAAATCGGCACATCCAGATTTTTGCGTCGCACTTCTTGAATGAAACGGCGTAAATTGACCACCACGGGGTCCAAATCAGGGCCTGCGGAAAACTCTTCATCGTCAATCGACAAAATAAAGGCACTGGCGCGACTTTGCTGCTGGGCAAATTGACTTAAATCACCATAACTGGTGACACCCAGCACCTCCAGGCCCTCTGACTCAATGGCATGAGCCAGTGCGCGAATACCCAAGCCAGAGGTATTTTCTGAACGAAAATCTTCGTCGATGATGACAATGGGAAAGCGAAATTTCATTAACAACTCCAGCCGTGCAAAGGGGGATAAAAAACATAAAACAGCCGCGAAGTGTAAGGACTTATTAAGTCATGTTTCTTGAATGGCGCTATATTTCCTCCAAAATCAAAGGCTAGCAATATCATTTGAGGCAATATGGCTGAATCTACGATCTGGTGGGTCCTTGCAGGCACCCTTATAGCGGTCGAATTAATGACCGGTACATTCTATTTACTCATGCTGGCGATGGGTCTGGTGGGCGGTGCCGTTGCTGCCCACTTCGGCACAACTGCCCCCGTTCAACTGGCGGTTGCAGCGTTTGTAGGTGGTGGTTTTGTGGTTTTCTGGCGCCTCCATAAATTGAGAAAATCAGCGGGCCGCCCAGAACACATTAACCACGGTGCAAATTTGGATATCGGGGCCACAGTTCAAGTCGAAGCTTGGGGTCCCGATGGCAGCAGTTCGGTGCGCTACCGCGGATCCAGTTGGACAGCTTCGCTTCGGCCTGGGGCCATGGCATCGCCAGGCACATTTCGGATCGTGGATGTGGTGGGCAGCCGTCTTATCGTCGAAAAAGTGTGAATTTATGCTGGTCAATTTATTTAATTGTGTTCAAAGGAAAATTTAATGGAAATTGCAATTATCTTGTTCGTTGTGGCTGTGCTGTTTATCACGCAGACCGTCAAAATCGTGCCACAACAGCATGCATGGGTCGTGGAGCGGCTCGGAAAATACACCGGCACCCTTGCGCCTGGCCTCAATTTTCTGGTTCCGTTTGTAGATAAGGTGGCCTACAAACACATACTCAAGGAAATTCCACTGGATATTCCAAGCCAAGTTTGTATTACCAAAGATAACACTCAGTTACAAGTTGATGGCATTTTGTATTTTCAGGTCACTGATGCCATGCGCGCCAGCTATGGCTCAAGCAACTACATCGTTGCAATTTCTCAGTTGGCCCAAACTTCGCTGCGTTCCGTGATCGGTAAACTGGAACTGGACAAAACGTTTGAAGAGCGCAATATCATCAATGCCCAAGTGGTCGCCGCGATTGACGAAGCCGCCCTGAACTGGGGCGTCAAGGTACTGCGTTATGAAATTAAGGACTTGACACCCCCCAAAGAAATTTTGCAAGCCATGCAGCAGCAAATTACAGCAGAACGTGAAAAACGTGCTTTGATAGCCGCTTCCGAAGGTCGTCGCCAGGAGCAAATCAACATTGCCACCGGGGAACGCGAAGCCTTCATCGCCCGTTCTGAAGGCGAAAAACAGGCCGTCATCAACAAGGCGCAGGGCGAAGCCGAATCCATCATTGCTGTAGCCACAGCCACGGCGCAAGCTATTGAACGCATTGCAATTGCAATTGCCCTGCCAGGTGGCGCCGAAGCGGTGCAACTCAAGGTCGCCGAAAAAGCGGTCGAGGCCTACTCCAAGGTCGCCTCCGATGCCACCACAACGCTGATTGTTCCCAGCAATATGACTGAAGTGTCGACCCTGATTACTTCCGCTATGAAAATGGTGCAAGGACAACGCGGTTAAAAATACCCGTACTGATAAAAACCCCGTGACCCGCTTATTGAGCGGGTCACGGGGTTTTTTATTGCCTGATGCAATGGCAGTGTGCCAAGACCCTGTGTCACACTCGTTGCCAACCCGTCTTAGTCGACAATAACCTGCAACCTTCTGGCACCCTGCCTACTTTCATGAATCCCTCATCACCGATCGCTTTGCAGCCTGGCTTCATTGCTTTTCACAGTAACCGTGCCGAAGATTTGGCCGAGGTGGTAATCAGCTGGATCCGGCGTCACCCCCTGAACCCGTTGGAAGAAGAAATTATCCTGGTGCAAAGTAACGGCATGGCGGAATGGGTCAAGATGGAGCTGGCCCGCATGGCCGGCGTTTGCGCCGCTACCCGGGTCGAGTTGCCGTCGCGCTTTTTGTGGCGCACTTACCGCCAAGTGCTGGGCCGGGATGCCGTGCCCAGCGACTCTCCGCTGGACAAGGTGCCGATGATCTGGCGCCTGATGCAGTTGCTGCCGGCCTTGCTGACCGAGCCCGACTTTGCGCCGGTGGCCGGTTTTCTCAAAGCCGATGAGCCCGACCGCACGCTACAACTGGCCAGCAAACTAGCCGATCTGTTTGACCAGTATCAGAATTACCGCGCCGACTGGCTGGCAGCTTGGGCGCTGGGCCACGACCACTTTGTACTGGCCAATGGCACCGTGGCGAAACTGCCACCAGAACAATGCTGGCAGCCGCAGCTATGGCGGGCTGTTTTACAAACACTGGCCCCGCAACAGCAACAAAGCATCCGGCCCAACCTGCACCAGCGAGTGCTGGCACGCCTAAGCGACGGCGAGCCGTTGGCCAACCCAGTGGCACAGCGAGTTATTGTGTTTGGCATGAGCCAGATTCCCTGGACCACGCTGGAGGCACTCGCGGCATTGGCGCCGCACAGCCAAGTGATGCTGGCAATTCCCAACCCATGCCGCTTCTACTGGGGCGACATCATGGACGGTCGCGAACTGCTGAGCGCCTTACGCCATCGCCAACCCATGCGCCCGGGCCGCGATACAACAACGACGCTACCGCTGGAAGACATGCACGTCCATGCTCATCCGCTGCTGGCGGCCTGGGGTCGGCAGGGGCGTGACTTCATCCGTCAACTCGACGTTTTTGACGACGCCGAGCAGAGCAAACGTCACTTTGATCTAGCCCGGATCGATTTGTTCGACGAGTCTGAAGAGGCGCCACAGACCCCCTTACTGCGGCAGATACAAAACCGGATTCGTGACCTGACACCCCTGCAGGAGCACCCCCCGGTGACGCTGGCGGACAGCGATCAGTCGCTCGTCTTTCACAGCGCGCACAGCAAGGTGCGCGAGCTTGAAGTTCTGCACGACCAACTGCTGCAACTGCTGGCCAAGCCCACGTCCGCCCCCCCCCTGAACCCGCGCGATGTGATTGTGATGGTGCCCAATATTGAGCAGATGGCGCCGGCTATCCGAGCCGTCTTTGGCCAATACAAGCGTCAGGATGCCCGTTTTATTCCCTTCGATATTGCCGATATGAGCGCCAAAACCA
>JBLHZH010000220.1:0-4788 GCA_047629695.1 Rhodoferax sp. | reverse complement strand
GTTGACCAGCACGCGGGAGGCCGCCAGAAACGCCGGGAGCTGTTCTGTCCCGGCAAAGCCGTTGAGACCCTCGATGCTTTTGGGGCTACGACTCCAGCCGTTGACCGGAAATTCAAAGGTCTGCAGCGCCCGTGCAACACGCTCGCCCAGCACGCCCAGACCCATCACGCCGACCGAAAATTCGGCCCGCCGGCGCGGCTTACGAAACGACCAGCGGCCGGCTTTCATATCGGCCTCATAGCCGTCAAATTCACGAAAGTGGCGGATCACCGCGTGGCAGACGTACTCGGCCATTTGCACCGACATACCGGCATCATCAAGCCGCACCACCACGGCCTGCGGCGACAGGCGCAGTTTTAGCAGTGCATCGACGCCGGCACCAATATTGAACACGCCTTTGAGTTGCGGTTGCTCGTCAAAAAATTGTTGCGATGGCGCCCACACCACCGCATGGTCTGCCGGCGGCGCGCCTGCCTGCCATAAGGAAACCTGGGCGCCCGGCAAGGCCTGTTGGAGGCCCGTCAGCCAGGGTTCGGGCTTGGTGTTGGTACAGCAAAAAGTAATATTCATAGCCAGCAAGGTTAACCCGTTAACGCCTTCAGGGTGAATGGCGCTGGCGTTCAAACCACCAGCTTGAGCAATTCAGCCCCCTCCTGCACCTGGTCGCCAGGGGCATAGAGCAACTCGGCCACCACACCATCCATCGGGGCGACAATGGTGTGCTCCATCTTCATGGCGTCCATCACGGCCAGCGGCTGACCTTTGACCACCTCATCACCGGCCTTAACGGCAAACGACACCACCTTGCCCGGCATTGGCGCGGTCAGGCGACCGCCTTCCACCTGGACATCGCCGGCATGGGCCAGCGCGTCAATAGCGGTGATGTGCGTCGCGCCTTGGGCGCTGAAGACATGGGCCAGTGCACCGTGGCGATAGACACTAACAATCTGGCGCCGCTCACCCAAACGGACATCTATGCCATTGATCACCGACGCAAAAGCAAACGCACCAGCCTCGCCCGCCACGTCAAGTTGCAGCGAACCGTTGTGCAGAGTGGTCATTTGCACCACATAGACCTGGCCGGCAAACTCAAAGTCAAAACGGCGCGTGCTGGGTCCATGTGAGCGCCAGCCGTCCTGGCGCGCCCAAGGGTCGAGCCAGACCGCGCGGCTCGCCGCCTGCACTTCTGCCGCTGTTTCGACCAGCAGGGTATGGGCAATAGCCCCGGCCACGGCTAGCGCCAGTCCGACTTTTTCCTGTTTAAACAGCACCGCTTCTTCACGTGGAATCAGGCCGGTGTCCAGATCAGCTTTAGCAAACGAGCGGCTTTGCACCACATTACGCAAAAACTGCACATTGGTGTTCAAACCGACAATGTGGGTCTGTGCCAGCGCCGTGTCGAGCCGGGACAGTGCCTGCTCACGGGTGTCGCCATGCACGATCAGCTTGGCTACCATGGAGTCATAAAACGGCGAAATGGTGTCACCCTCGCGTACGCCGGAGTCGACCCGCACGCCACCGTCGTTACGCACAAAAGTAACGCAATCGGGCAGGCCGTAGACGTGCAGCGTGCCGGTAGCCGGCAGAAAGTTGTTATCCGGGTTTTCGGCGCAGATGCGCGCCTCAATGGCGTAGCCGGTAATTTTGAGCTGATCCTGGCGCAGCGGCAAAGGCTCGCCCGCCGCCACGCGCAGTTGCCACTCGACCAGATCTTGCCCGGTGATGGCTTCGGTGACGGGGTGCTCGACCTGCAGGCGGGTGTTCATCTCCATGAAAAAGAAAATCATGGCGCCATCGGGCTTTTGCTCGACGATAAACTCGACCGTGCCGGCGCCGACGTAGTTCACAGCGCGGGCGGCGGCCACGGCGGCCTCACCCATTTGCTGGCGAAACTCGGGCGTCATGCCCGGTGCCGGCGCCTCTTCCAGCACCTTCTGGTGACGCCGCTGCACCGAGCAATCCCGCTCAAACAAATAAACGTAATGACCCAGGGTGTCGCCAAACACCTGAATCTCGATGTGACGCGGGCGCTGTACGTATTTTTCGATTAATACCGCGTCATCGCCAAAGCTGTTGATGGCTTCACGCTGGCAACTGGCCAACGCGGCGGCAAAGTCAGCTGAGTTGTCAACCGCCCGCATGCCCTTGCCACCGCCACCTGCGCTGGCCTTGATCAGCACCGGGTAACCGATGCTATCGGCCTCGCGCTGCAGCAGCACCGGGTCCTGGTCCGCACCGTGATAGCCCGGCACCAGCGGCACGCCAGCCAGGTTCATCAGGCGTTTGGATTCGGCTTTCAAGCCCATCGCCTTGATGCTGGACGGCAGCGGGCCAATAAAGACCAGTCCGGCATTGGCACAGGCTTGAGCAAACTCGACGTTTTCGCTCAAGAAGCCGTAGCCAGGGTGCACCGCCTGCGCGCCGGTCGCCTTGGCGGCTTCAATGATTTTGTCCCAGCGCAGATAACTGTGTTTAGGCGCGCTGGCACCGATATAAACCGACTCGTCACAGACGCTGACGTGCTTGGCGTTGGCATCGGCATCCGAATAAACGGCAACCGTCTTGATGGCCAGGCGGCGGGCGGTGGCCGCCACACGGCAGGCGATCTCCCCGCGATTGGCAATGAGAATTTTGTTGAACATGGGAGTCTCTTTAAATTACATCCGGAACAGGCCAAATCGGGTATCCGGGATCGGGGCGTTGAGCGAGGCGCTCAGGCCCAGGCCCAGCACCCGGCGCGTGTCGGCGGGGTCGATGATGCCGTCGTCCCAGAGCCGAGCGGTGGCGAAATAGGGGTGGCCCTGAACTTCGTACTGGTCGCGGATCGGCGCCTTGAAAGCGTCTTCTTCTTCAGCACTCCATTGCCCGCCCTTGCCTTCGATGCCGTCGCGCTTGACGGTAGCCAGCACGCTGGCCGCCTGCTCGCCACCCATCACACTGATTCGGGCATTCGGCCACATCCACAAAAAGCGCGGGCTAAACGCCCGGCCGCACATGCCGTAGTTGCCAGCGCCAAAACTGCCACCAATGATGATGGTGAACTTGGGCACCGCGGCAGTCGCCACCGCGGTGACCATCTTGGCGCCGTTACGGGCGATGCCTTCGTTCTCGTATTTGCGCCCGACCATGAAGCCGGTGATGTTCTGCAAAAACACCAGCGGAATCTTGCGCTGGCAGCAGAGCTCGATAAAGTGCGCACCCTTCAGGGCCGACTCGCTGAACAAAATGCCGTTGTTGGCAATGATGCCCACCGGCATGCCTTCAATATGGGCAAAGCCGGTGACCAGCGTGGCGCCATAACGCGGCTTGAACTCGTGAAAGGCCGAGCCATCGACGATGCGGGCAATGATTTCGCGCACGTCAAAGGGCTTGCGGGTGTCGGTCGGGATCACGCCATACAGCTCACTCGCGGCAAATTGCGGTGGCACGACCGGCTGCAGGGCTGCGCCCTGCGGCTTCTTTTTGTTCAAGTGCGAGACTGCCAGGCGGGCCAGCGCCAACGCATGCAGGTCGTTTTGCGCCAAGTAATCGGCCACACCGCTCATGCGGGTGTGCACATCGCCGCCGCCCAGGTCTTCGGCCGTTACCACCTCGCCGGTGGCGGCCTTGACCAGCGGTGGCCCGCCCAGAAAGATCGTGCCCTGGTTCTTGACGATGATGGCCTCGTCACTCATGGCCGGCACATAGGCGCCGCCGGCGGTACAGCTGCCCATGACGACGGCAATTTGTGCAATGCCCTCAGCGCTCATGTTGGCTTGGTTAAAGAAGATGCGCCCAAAATGGTCGCGGTCCGGAAACACCTCGTCCTGGTTCGGCAAATTGGCGCCGCCCGAGTCCACCAAATAGATGCAGGGCAAGCGGTTTTGCTGTGCAATCTCCTGCGCTCGCAAATGCTTCTTGACTGTCATCGGGTAATAGGTGCCGCCTTTGACGGTGGCGTCGTTGCAGACAATCATGCAGTCAACGCCGGAGACCCGGCCGATGCCGGCAATCAGGCCAGCGCAGGGCGCGCTGTCGCGGCCGTCACGGTCCGGGTACAAGCCTAGCGCCGCCAACGGGGACAGCTCCAGAAAAGGCGTACCGGGGTCGAGCAGCATCTGCACCCGGTCGCGTGGCAGCAACTTGCCACGCCCGGTATGCCGGGCACGAGCGACCTCGCCACCGCCCAGCGCGGCTTGGGCGATCTGGGCGCTGAGGCTCTCGACCAGCGTTTGCATGACGGCCGCATTGGCCTTGAAGTCAGCGGAGCGGGGTTCTAGTTTTGTCTCAAGAACGGACATAAGGGTTCTTTCTGTTGGGGGGAGCCAGGGCGCTGAGCCAGCCCCATTGTGGGCCCTGTGAGCATAGAAGAACACCGGGACTTATACCGGTCACTCAGGTTGCAAATCATGCCAATTAATACCCTGCACTGGATGGCATCCATGTCTGCCGCTGTCACCCCCATTGCCTTTGTCAAAGCCTACACCCGGCGTGGCATGGATCCGCTGCGGGCCTTGGCACAGGCACAAATTGCGCCAGAGGCCCTGCTGGACCCGGCTGCGCGCATCAGCGCCCTGCAAATGGAGCGCATCTCGGGTGCCGCCATGCAGGAGCCCGATGATGAGGGGCTAGGCTGGTTCAGCCACCGCCTGCCCTGGGGCAGCTATGGCATGCTGGCGCGCGCCTCGCTGAGCGCGCCGACGCTGGCGCTGGCGCTCAAGCGCTGGTACCGCCACCCCGGGCTGTTGACGTCAGACATCACACTGCAGTTGAGCGTCGCCAGCGACACCGGCACGCTGTCGATCACCG
>JBLHZH010000219.1:0-4797 GCA_047629695.1 Rhodoferax sp. | reverse complement strand
AGCCCATGCTCGCTTCGGGCCCCCAGAAATGAATCGAACTGGGCCTGAACACTTTCACCAAAGACGCGCAGGCTCTCAATATCACTCAGATGACGCCCTTCGTAGGCCGCCAGTGGCGCCCGCAAAATACGGGTAGCTCCGGGGTTGGAGGACTGAATAACACCTTGGGCATCCAGCACCATCACACCCGAGGTCAGGTTGTCCAAAATGGTCTGTAAATTGGCCCTTGCCGCGTTCACCTGCCCCATGCTGGTCTGGACGGCCTGGCGGGCATCCGCCAGTTGCTGCGTCATGTCGGCAAACGAACGGGTCAACCCTTCCAGTTCATCGGCGCCTTGCAGGGAGGCTTTGGGCGTCAAATCGCCAGCGGCGACCTGGTTAACGCCATCGGCCAGCAGTAGCAAGGGCCGCACAATCTGGTTACCCAGAACCACCGCCAGCAAAATAGCACCAAATACGGCCAGAAACAAACTAAGAGTCAGGGTGCCGATGTACATCCGCCGGAGCCCGTCACGCGCCAGCGCCCGCTCCTGGTACTGGCGATTGGCTTCCGTCACAGCCAAGGCATTAGCGACCAGCGTGGGCGGCAACAACTGCGTCACCAGCAAAAAACGCGGCTCACTCAGGAGCCCAAAACTGGTACTGGCCACCAGCACCAGAGCCTTGATGTGAGCAGTCACTGTGATGCCAGGCTCTGCATCATCCAGGCCCTCAATCCAAGTCACGGCACGCTGCACACGGGCATTGCGAAACTGCAACTGACTGGGACGCTCCGGATTAAGTTGATACTGGGACTGCCCGGCTACGGCAATCAGCTGTCCGGAAGCACTCCACAGAATGAGGTCGTTCGCCCCCAACTGGACACGTGCGCGCTCCAGCGGCAAAGCGGCGCTAGCATTTTGTGTATCAGCCAGTTGCGTGGCGGCCAACCGCGCCTTACTGGCAAGGTCGCTGGAAAGAGTTTCGAGCGTAACACGGCCCAGATTAAGTCCGGCATCCAGTGCACTTTCGACCTTGACATCAAACCAGCTCTCAATCGAGCGGGAGACAAACTGGTAAGAGACTACATAAATCAGCACCCCCGGCGCAAACCCCGCCAACGCAAAAATGGCAGCCAGCTTGACCAGCAGGCGACTGCCAAACTTGCCCTGGCGCAGCCGCTTCAACAGCCGGTAGGCAATCCAGCCGATGACCACCATCAGCAGACTGGCAACCACCACATTGAGAATAAAGAGGCGTGCGTAGTTGCGCTCGTACATCTCGCGATTGGTGGTGGCCTGCGTCAGCAAAAATAACAACACCAAGCCAATCGCCACCATCGCAGCAAGGCCGGCGCCGACTGTCCAGCGCAGAGTGCGGGCATTTTTGATGGAAAAGCGCGTAGCCAGCCCCGTGCCGGCGCCGGTATTATTCACTTGTCATCATCCAGTACCAGCGGCTGGCTGGAAGTAACAGAGATGCTCCAGTCGGACTGACCGAGCGTCCCGATTTGCAGGGGGCGCGGCAGCTGCGAGGCATCCAGATGAAAATGCAACACAACCCGATGCGGTTGCGCCAGATCGATGTCGGCGATATCGGCAATTTTCCAGCCGGAGAAACGTTGCACGATCGCCAGCGCATCGGCCATACTTTCAAAGTTCTGATTAAGGGCCATACCGAGTCCGGTATTGGTGGCCACGTTGGCGCCGACATTGAGGCGCCAGCGGCGCGTCAGCGGCTGATAGGCCAGACGCATATGGCGCTCGACCCTGGCCACTTCCTTGTTGGTCCAGTACCAGCGTTCGCGCAGGACCTGCGTCTCTGCCACAAAGATGATGGCAACACCTTTCAGCAGCGCGTCCTGCACCGCTGCCGACAATTCGAAATTGACGGTAGCCGTCAATAAAACAGCATCCCCGGCGCGCTCCAGATGAAGTGCACTGATCGCCGGCACTAACGGTTCTGCCCGCGCCGGAAATGCGAGACCCCAGACCAGACAGACGCAGGCCAGCAGGCCGATCAGGTCAGACTGTTTTCTTCTCCAGCAGTGCGTAATAAAAGCCGTCATGGTCACCCCTCAGATTGTCCGTGACAGCACCACTATTGGCGCCATTTTGAGGTAACAAATGCCCAGGCGAGGCCAGCAAGGCAGCCTGGGTGTTGTGTGCAAGGAACGCTTTTATCTGGAGCTCCCCTTCAGCCCGGAAGACCGAGCAAGTGCAGTACAGCAGACGCCCGCCCGGTTTCAACAAAGCCCATAAGGCCTTGAGCAGACGCGCCTGAATGGCGCCCAGTTGCGCAATATCGGATTCCCGGCGTAACCAGCGCACATCAGGATGACGCCTCACAATGCCAGAAGCGGAACATGGGGCATCCAGCAAAATAGCGTCAAATAACTGACCGTCCCACCAGGCCTTGGGGCTGGCAGCATCGGCCGCGACCACTCGCGCCTTTAATGACAGGCGCGCCAGGGTCTGATGAATTTTTTCGCAACGGGCAGGGTCCACATCCAACGCGGTCACTTCACAGTCGGCAAACTCCAGCAAGTGCGCCGTTTTGCCGCCCGGAGCGGCGCAGGCATCGAGTACCCGCAAAGGCGTCGCAGAGCGCAGGCCCGCCAACAACAATGGCGCAGCCATCTGGGCCGCCGCGTCCTGCACCGAAACCGCGCCCGCCACAAAACCGGGTAACTCATGCACCGGTCTGGCTTGCTCCAGCGTAACGCCACTTTGACCAACCGGCGCGGCTGTCAAACCGGCGGCTTGCAGCGTCTGCAAGTAAGAGGCGACGTCGGCGCGCCGGGCATTAATGCGCAGCGTCATGGGGGCCTGTCGGTTGTTGGCCTCCAGAATCGCACGCCAGTCGTTCGGCCATTCTTTTTTCAGCCGCTCGATCCACCACCGGGGGTGGTTCCAGACGGCGACCGGGTTACTGTCAGTGCTGGCCACCAAGGCATCGCGCTCACGCAAGAAGCGCCGCAGACAGGCGTTGATAAAGCTGGCCTGGGGACTGGTGGCAAAACTTTTTTTAGCTGCTTCAACTGTCTGATTAACAAGGGTAAAGACTTCGTAGGGTGCGTCTTCTTCGCGCCAAGCCAAGGCCAATGCTGTGCAAAGTAAGGCATCGGCGGGTGGTGGTGGTGGACGGCTGGCAAGCAACTGACGCAGCGCTTCGGCGCGCCCCAGCGAGCGCAGTACGTGAAAGGTTAACGCCTGCACGCCAGGGCGTAAGTCGGCCGGTACACCTGCCAAGGCAGCGGTGCCTGAGACGCCAGTGCGCACACTTTGCAAGACGCCAGCGACGGCCTGCAGCTGACGCCACAGAGGAATTTTTTGTTCGTTTGAAATCATCATTAAAGTTAGATCGGCAGTGCCGGTTTGAAACCAAAAACCTGTGCCAACAGCAACGCGGGAAACTGCGCAATGGCCTCGTTGTAATTCATGATGGACCGGTTGAACTCGGCCTGAGCCCGCTCAACCTGCACGGCAACTTGCGTCCACTCCAATTGCAAGTGGTCGGGCAGCGCCGGGCCAGCCAGATCAGGCGGCAAGTCACGCAGCTGCGACCAGGCGAGTGCCAATGCCGCCAATGCGTCACGCAGAGGCTGTATTTTCAAATGATCCAGTGGCTGCGCCTGGGCCAGCTTCAAGGCCCTATTGAAAGGCTCAAGGGTGGCCTCCAGTGCCGTCCAGGCGCTCGCGGAGCCCGGGCCTGGCGGGTCCAAGACTGGCACCACCAGAACCGTGAAGTGTGCGCTCAACAAATCGGTATGCGGCCTGAGCAAGTCATTTAGCCCCACGAAGGTCTGCAAGCTCTGCGCTCGAAGCCGCACCAGACGGTTATATGCCCCCGTCCACCAGAACAGGAGCAGCGCAAAAGTTAACCAGACCGCGAGAGAAACACTCATATCTTTTAAGCAATAAAAAACGCCTCAAGTCTTTTTCTAAAGGACTTGAGGCGCTATATTTTATATAGCTAACCGGTGTTTATTCGGTCGCTGTGCCTTCATTGGATTCCGTGGTTTCAGTCTCGGTATCCCCAGCCAATTCAGCCTCTTCCGCTTCTGAGATGGCACGACGCTCGGCATCATCCATGTTCTCGCGAACGGTGCGCGCTTCGTGGTAAGCCATACCGGTACCGGCCGGAATCAGGCGCCCCACAATGACGTTTTCCTTCAAGCCACGCAATTCGTCGCGCTTGCCCATGATGGCAGCTTCGGTCAGCACACGGGTGGTTTCCTGGAAGGAAGCCGCGCTGATAAAGCTGTCGGTAGACAAGGAAGCCTTGGTAATACCCAAGAGCAAATTGGTAAAGCGTGCAGGAATCTTGTCTTCGGCGCGCAGGGCATCGTTGGTATTGAGCATCTCGGAACGCTCCACTTGCTCACCATTGATGTAAGTGGAGTCACCGGCATTCTCAACCACCACACGGCGCAACATCTGACGAACAATCACTTCAATGTGTTTGTCGTTGATCTTCACACCCTGCAAGCGGTACACCGCCTGAACCTCGTCAACAATGTAACGGGCCAGTTCTTCCGAACCCAGCAGACGCAGGATGTCTTGAGGATCGGGTGGACCATCGACCACGTTTTCGCCCTTGTTGACAACCTGGCCTTCGTGAACGAGCAAGTTTTTCTCTTTCTCAATCAACTTCTCCCAGACCATGCCTTCAGGATCGGTGATCTGGATACGGATCTTGCCTTTGGTTTCCTTACCAAAGGAGACCGTACCAGTCATCTCCGCCAGAATACCGGCGTCCTTGGGCGTACGGGCTTCAAACAACTCGGCAACCCGTGGCAGACCACCGGTAATGTCG
>JBLHZH010000218.1:0-4807 GCA_047629695.1 Rhodoferax sp. | reverse complement strand
CCCCAGGTCGGCCACCAGACGCTCACGCTCCGACATGTCCAGCGCGATGCCTTCATAGTCATGGTAGGTGACACGGTTGTAAAACTGCAGTGCCCATTGGTTGCATGGCTGTAAACCACTGGCCAGGGATGACACCGCCACGCCAGCGACGGTGTGGGTGTGCAGCACACAGACTGCGTCATGGCGTGCCGCATGGACGGCACTGTGAATGGTAAAGCCGGCAGGATTGACATCATGCGGCGAGTTGTCAAGGATCTGGCCCTCCAAGTTGATTTTGACCAGCGACGAGGCAGTAATGTCTCTAAACAGCATGCCGTACGGATTGATCAAAAACTGATCTTCGGTGTCAGGAACCCGCGCCGAGATGTGCGTGTAAATGCTGTCATCCATGCCGTAGTAAGCGACCAGGCGGTAGGCGGCCGCCAAGTCTTCCCGAACCTGGCGCTCGGCAGCACTGCAAGTGGCCAGGTCTGGTGTGTCTTTGTTTACGTGCATGTTCTATTCCTTTGAAGACGTGCGTACACGTCTTGGTGTTCAACTTCAAAATTGAAGATATGAAAACTGTCGACAGTCAGCGAACAGTATTGAGCAAATTGTGTGCCGACTGGAGAGGAAAAACCCTTGCGTGACCTGTTATTACCCGGTCTGCAAGGTGAAACTGACACTTGAAAATAAGTGTGCAGTGCGCTTGATGACCCGCTTAGCCCTTGAACGGAGGCCACTGCGGCGCACACATTCAGTGAAAGATGCACTTTTTTAAAGCGCCAAGTGATAATTCAACGATGAAAAATGATTTGGATCAGGCGACTATTTTTGACTACGCCGTTGTGGGCGCTGGCATTGCCGGCGCGTCGGTCGGCTTCCAATTGGCCGACCACGGCAGCGTCATCGTGCTGGAACGTGAGTCGCAACCGGGCTACCACTCGACCGGGCGCTCGGCCGCCATGTTCATGGAAAGCTACGGTACCCCCGCCATTCGGGCACTGACGCGGGCCAGCCGGGCGTTTTACGCGCACCCGCCCGAAGGCTTTACCGACCATCCTTTGCTGACGCCGCGCGGCGTGCTGTATGTCGCCAGAGAGGGTCAGCAGGACTTGCTTGCCAGCACCTTCAACGATCTGGCCCGTACGGCCAACAACCTGGAACAGCTGGACGCAGCACAGGCGCTGGCGCTGGTACCAGTACTCAAAGCCGAGGGCCTGCTAGGTGGCATTCTGGAAAAAGACGCACAGGATATTGATGTACATGCCCTGCACCAGGGTTATCTGCGGGGCATGCTCCGCAAAGGTGGCCTGCTGCGAAACCATGCCGAATTGGTGGCAGCGAAACACCTTGATGGCGTATGGACACTGACTTTGGCAGATGCCGCTACGCTGCAGGCTCGTCACATCGTGAATGCGGCTGGGGCCTGGGCTGACGTCGTCGCTGCGTTGTGTGGCGTGCAAGCCGTGGGTATAGAGCCACGCCGGCGCAGCGCCTTTACCTTTGCCGCCCCCGAAGGTCTGCGGTGCCACCACTGGCCCACCGTCGTCGGCATTGACGAGAGTTTTTACTTCAAGCCCGATGCTGGGCAACTGCTGGGCTCACCTGCCAATGCCGATCTGGTCGCCGCCCACGATGTGGTGCCTGAAGAGCTGGACATTGCCAGCGGCATCCATGGCATCCAGGAAGCCACGACGCTGGAGATTCCGCGACCCACACACACCTGGGCGGGGCTGCGCGCCTTTGTAGCAGACGGCGATTTTGTTGTGGGCTGGGACACCGACTGTGCCGGCTTCTTCTGGCTGGCCGCCCAAGGCGGCTACGGCATTCAAACGGCGGCTGCCGTGTCGGAACTGGCCTGCGCCCTGCTGCGTGGTCAAGCAGTTCCAGCGCACCTGGAGACACAGGGGGTGGACACAAGTGCACTGGCGCCGGACCGATTGCGTTAGAACTTTGTGTCCTCTGCATACCAACCCTATGTCTCAAAAAAACTTTTGACCCCTGCTGAAAATATAATGCGTCGTATATTACATTTCATGCGATTCCCCCCTACCGACGACACACGCCAAGCGCGCACCCCATGAAAGAAGTCACCGGCGCCATCATCTGCACCAGCTGCGACGCCGTTTACAACCGGTTGACATTGCAGGAGCGCGAAGCCGCCAATTGCCAGCGCTGCGGCATGGAACTTGACCGCCATCCCGGCAGACAACATGACCGGATATTGCCGCTGACAGTCGCCAGCCTGATCGCCTTCAGCATCGCTCACGTGTTTCCCATCGTCGAAATTGAGTTGCGTGGTCAGCGTAGCCAGACGACGCTGCTGAGTGCGGTCATCGCACTGGCTAGCGAAGGCCGAGGGCTGGTGGCGCTGCTGGTACTGGCGACTACGCTGCTGTTTCCGTTATTTCAGATGCTGACGCTGCTCTGGTTGCTGGTGCCGCTGCGCCGGCAGCAGCGGGCAGCCGGCTTTGCGGAGTTGATGCGGGCAATGCAACTGTTGAGGCCGTGGGGAATGATCGAAATCTTCCTGCTGGGCGTGTTGATCGCGCTCATCAAACTCTCCAGCATGGCCCTCGTGTTGCCGGGTCCTGCGCTGTGGGCTTTTGTGGCGCTAACGGTGCTACTGGCGATGGTGACCGCCTTCGATCCGCGCAGTCTTTGGAAAATGCTAGAGGCGACAAACAAGACCGAACAGCTTGAAAGCCATGACCGATGACGCCACAGAGACCTGAGGTGCTGCCCATCGCCGTGGCAACCGCTGCAGCACTCAACCTCACCGGTTGCCGCCATTGCGGTACGGTTTGGACGCAGGTAACACCGGGTGAGGCCTGCGCCCGCTGTCGTGTGCCACTGCGCGCGCGCAAGCCCGACAGTCTGCAGCGCACTTGGGCTTTTCTGCTGACGGCCTGCCTGCTGTACCTACCGGCTAACCTGATGCCAGTGATGGTGACGCGTACGCTGTTCGGCACACAAAACGACACCATTCTGAGCGGTGTGATTTTTTTCTGGATTTCTGGTGCTTATGGGCTGGCAGCGATCATATTTATCGCGAGTTTTTTGGTGCCACTCTTCAAACTGACAGCCCTCTTCTTGCTGGTCCTGATGGCACAAAAACGCAGCCACTGGCGTCGGGTGGAACGCACACGGCTTCACCACATTATCGAGCTGATTGGTCGATGGTCGATGCTGGACGTGTTTGTTGTGGCGCTGCTGGCCGGGCTGGTGCGCATCCAAGGGTTTGCCGAAATCACGGCAGGTACCGGTATTGCAGCCTTCGGTGGCGTGGTCGTGCTGACCATGCTGGCCTCGCTGAGTTTTGATCCAAAACTCACCTGGGACTCCCAACCGCACGAATCGTCCCCTGACAATAGCCATGAGCCAACATTCGCGGGCGAGTTCACACGACTCACACACCTAACAGAGGCAGGCCATGCCCAGTCCTAAAGAACACCTACCCCAGCCACTGGCCACGCCATCGGTGTCCCTGCAGCCCGCCTGGCTACCGTCAATGGTCTGGCTGATCCCATTGATCGCCGCACTGGTCGGCATCGCCCTGGTGGCGCGTATCCTGCTGGAGCGAGGCCCCGAGATCGTGCTGACCTTCAAGACCGCCGAGGGCCTGGAGGCCGGCAAGACCGCCGTCAAATACAAGGACGTTCAAATCGGCAGGGTTGAGAGCCTGCGTCTGGCCAGCGACCGCTCCCATGTACGGGTCACCGTTCAGCTCAACAAAGACGCCGACGCCTTCACCGCACAAGACACCCGCTACTGGGTGGTGCGCCCGCGGCTCGACACCTCCGGCATCTCCGGTCTGGGGACCCTGCTGTCGGGCGCTTATATCGGTGTCGATGCCGGGGTCGACGTGACGCGCGCCACAGAGTTCACCGGGCGAGAAGTGCGCCCCAGTGTCACCAGCGACGCCTCGGGCCAGCAGTACCTGATGAAGGCCAACAGCATCGGTTCGCTTGACGTTGGCTCATCCGTTTATTACCGGCAGATCAAGGTCGGTCAGGTAGTGGCCTACGCGCTTGATGACGATGGTCGGGGCGTCACACTGCGCGTATTTATCAATACACCCTACGCCAAATTTGTCGGCACCAACACCCGCTTCTGGCACGCCAGCGGCCTGGACATGCAGATCAATGCCAGCGGCCTGACACTGCGCACCGAGTCGCTCGCCACCCTTCTGCTGGGCGGCATCGCTTTTGGCGCACCAGAGGAAGAAGCCGGCCCGGCAGCGCCTGAAAACACTGCCTTCACGCTGGCCGGTGACGAGGCCCTCGCGATGAAGCCGGCCGACGGTACGGCGCAAACCGTGGTGCTGTATTTTGATCAGTCGTTGCGCGGTTTGTCACCCGGTGCACCGGTCGATTTCCGAGGGGTGGTGATTGGGGAGGTCAAGTCCATTGACGCTGAATTTGATCGTGACAAACGGGCCTTTCACATGCCGGTGCTGGTACAAATTTATCCAGATCGTCTGCGCCGTCAAGGGGAAAAGCCCCAGAAAGATTCGCAATTTACACAACAAGAAATGACAAAGTTCCTGGTTGGCAACGGACTGCGGGCGCAACTGCGCAACGGCAACCTGCTGACCGGCCAGCTTTATGTCGCCATCGACTTCTTCCCCAATCTGCCAGTCGCCAAGGTTGACTTCCAGAGAATTCCACTTGAACTGCCCACGGTCCCCAGCAGCCTCGACGAGCTTCAGTCCCAAGTGCAAGAGATCACGGGTAAGCTCAACAGGCTGCCACTCAATGAGATAGCCAGTAGCCTGCTCACGACGATGACTGCGCTCAACAAAACCCTGGCTGGTGCCGAGCAA
>JBLHZH010000217.1:0-4807 GCA_047629695.1 Rhodoferax sp. | reverse complement strand
AGGCGCCATCAAAACTGGAGATGATTGAGTACAGGTCGGCATCCTTGGGCTTGAATGGCGCTACCAGCGCAGCGGTTTTGCCGTGACGGGCGCAGGCAATGATTTGCCACTGATTCACCAAGTCGGTATAGCGGCGCAGCGGTGAGGTGCTCCAGGCGTAGCTTTTCACGCCCAGACCGGCGTGCGGCAGGGCCCGTGTCCCCATGCGCACCTTGACGCCCGGTAGCATTGAGGCCTGGCTGCGGTAGATGCCAGGTACGCCCAGCGTATCCAGCCAGTTGCCCCAAGTGCTGTTGGCCAGAATCATCGCCTCGGAGACGATCAGGTCGAGCGGTGCACCGCGCTGGCGCGTGCTGATCTGCACCTGTTCTGTGCCTTGGGGTTCATGGCCGTTGTTGCCGACCAGTTTGAAGTTGTAATCCGGCCGGTTGAAGTTCTCGGGCTTGCCCCGCACCACCTCGCGCCCGGCCTTCAGGTGTTTGGCCAGCCGGTACAAAAATGACAGGGAGGCGCGTTTGTGCTGTAGGGGCTGGGGGTCAGTCTGATGTAGAAACTCGGGGTCTTCCAGCCAGTTGATCGTCACGATAGCGTCCAGTTGGTCGTGCCGCAGGTTGGCGTCAATGTGCACGCGCTCCAGCAGGGTCTCGCTGCCGGTGATCGCCAGCGTGGCCTCGTTAAGCGTGACATACAGGGAAACTGCTGGGCAGTCGCGCCCTTCCATGAGGGTGTAAGCTTGCACTACATCGTCAGGCAGCATGGTAACTTTATGACCCGGCATGTAGACCGTCGACAGGCGATTGCGGCCCAGCACATCGACCGGGCTACCCGGTTGGATCGCCAGGCCAGGGGCTGCAATGTGAATGCCCAGCACCACGGTGCCGCTACCGAGGCCCTGCACCGAGAGCGCATCATCAATCTCCGTGGTAGCGGAGTCATCAATCGAGAAGGCCCGCGCACGGGACAGCGGTAATTCGTCGTGAATGGCGGGTGCCTCCAGCGTCGGAAAGCCTGTGCCTTTGGGAAAGTTCTCCAGCAAAAATCGGCGCCAGTGAAACTGGTACGGCGAGTCAATGGCGCCAGCTTTGACCAGCAGCTCCAGCGGCCCCAGGCGGGTCGCTCGCGAGGCTTCCACCACGGCCTTGTATTCAGGCGCATTTTTGTCGGGCTTGAAGAGAATTTTGTAAAGCTGATCGCGCACTGGCTGTGGGCAGCGGCCCTCGCTCAGGTCCGTGACCCATTGCGCGACTTGCAGCGCCAATTGCTTCTTTTTCTCAATGGCAGCCAGGGCCAGCGCCAAAATATCAGCCGTAGCTTTGCGAAAGCGACCCTTGCCGGCACGCCGAAAGTAATGAGGTGATTCGAACAGGCGTAGCAAACTGCCGGCTTGCTGCTCAAGCGTCGGTTTGTCGCTGAAATACTCGTGGGCCAAATCGATAAAGCCGAACTCTTCGTCCGGCAAAAACTCCCAGGCCATTTCCAGCTCAATGCTCTGACTGACCTCGTGGGCCGCCGCCAACAGCACTGCGGGCGCCGGTTTTTCGAACTTTAGCAAGATGTTGGCCGATTTGACCTTGACCCGCTTGCCGCTGTCCAACTCCACCTGTGCAGAGGACTCCGCCTCCGACAGCACCCGACCGGCCATGATTTTTCCGGCTTCTTCAAACAATAAAAACATGGGTCCCATTGTCTCTGCAAAAAGAGGGACCGCTTGGGACGATTATATTTTGACGGGTGCTAGGTCCAAAAAGGCCAGAACGGCAGGCAAATGCAGTTCAAAGTCGCTCAGGCCATGGTTACTTCCTGCGATGAGACGCAATGAGGCGCCGGCATAACGGGTCTGCATTTCGCGCCAGTCCAGCACCTCGTCGCCTTGTGCGATCACTGCCAGGGTGCGCTCGGGGTGGCGCAGGGTCGTGTCGGTGAGGTCACGCAGTTGTTGCACGAATTCTGGCTGGAAAAAAAAGCGCGATTGCGAGTCGTGCCAGTTAGTTTGCTCGCCGATGTGCTTCTCCAGGTCTCGTGCTGGATTCACAGCCGGGTTCAACAGTACCACCCTACAGCCGGTTTTTTCGGCCAGACAGGTCGCATAAAACCCGCCCAGCGAGGAGCCGATGACGGCCATGGAAGCGCGGGGCCAGTCGGCGGTGCCCGCCAGTAGCAGCGCCATTGCCTCGTGTGGCGAAGGTGGGAGTTGCGGGCACCACCAGTGCAGTTGTGGCTGCTGGTGGGCCATGTAATGCGCCATGATCTGCGCTTTTTGCGATTGCGGGGAAGAGCGAAAACCATGCAGGTAGAGGAGGTGGGTGAGTGGTTTGGGCATGAATTGAATGATAGGGGTGATCGCCAGACCACACTCGCGGGATAATTGAAGGATGGCACAACAATTTGGAAATATTCAACCTTGGCGTCGCATCGCGCCTTTGTTTCTCGGCTTTGATGGTCTGCTGGCGTTTGCCGTATTTATGCTCTTGTGTGCCGGCATGCTGATCATGTATTCGTCAGGTTATGAACATGGGACCCGATTTATGGACCATGGTCGCAATATGCTGATCGCGGGTGGCATCATGTTTGTCATGGCCCAGATTCCGCCGCAGCGGCTGATGTCGCTGGCGGTGCCGCTGTATGTTACCGGCATCACCCTGCTGGTGGCGGTGGCAATTTTTGGGGTCAGTAAAAAAGGTGCGCGTCGCTGGCTCGAGGTCGGCATCACGGTTCAGCCCAGCGAGATTCTCAAAATCGCCGTACCGCTGATGCTGGCCTGGTGGTTTCAAAAGCGCGAAGGTCAGTTGCGACCGCTGGACTTCGCGGTGGCCGGCATGCTGCTGGCGGTGCCGATAGGCCTGATCGCCAAGCAGCCTGACTTGGGCACCGCGTTGCTGGTGATGTCGGCTGGTTTATCGGTCATTTTTTTTGCCGGTCTTTCTTGGAGGCTGATTATTCCGCCGGTGCTGGTGGCTCTGGTGGGTATGGCGTTGATCGTGGGTTTTGAGCCGCAACTATGTGCCGATGGTGTGCGCTGGTCGGTGCTGCGCGACTATCAGCAGCAGCGTATCTGCACTTTGCTCGATCCCACGCGCGACCCGCTGGGTCGGGGCTTTCACATCATTCAGGGCATGATTGCCATTGGCTCTGGTGGCCTGTGGGGCAAGGGCTTCATGCAGGGTACCCAGACGCATCTGGCATTTATTCCGGAGCGCACCACTGACTTCATTTTTGCCGTGTTCTCGGAAGAGTTCGGTCTGCTGGGCAATCTGCTGCTGATTGCCGGCTTCATCTTTTTGGTGCTGCGGGCCCTGATGATTGCGCTGGAGGCTCCGACCGTGTTCTCGCGCCTGTTGGCGGGTGCGATGGCGATGATTTTCTTTGCCTACGCGTTTGTCAACATGGGCATGGTTAGTGGCATTTTGCCGGTGGTGGGGGTGCCCTTGCCATTTATCAGCTATGGTGGCACGGCGATGGTGACGCTGGGTATGGCGCTGGGCATCCTGATGTCAATCGCCAAGTCAAAACGTCTGGTGCAGTCCTAAGCGGTCGAGCTGTGGGGGCATTGGGATAGGCCTAAAATCAAATCATGATCTCTCGTGAACCCACCCTTGAACGCTTGGCCATCGCCAAGTCCCTGCTGCTCACCCCGTTTGGCTTGGATGAGTCCCATCTGAGTCGCGCCCTGACGGAAATTAAGGCGCAAAAAGTGGACGAGGCCGATCTCTACTTTCAGTACACCCGGTCCGAGGGCTGGAGTCTGGAGGAGGGCATTGTTAAAACCGGCTCGTTCAGCATTGATCAAGGGGTGGGCGTGCGTGCCGTCAGCGGTGAGAAAACCGCCTTTGCCTATTCCGACGATATTTCCGAGGCCTCGCTACTGGATGCAGCACGCACCGTGCGCGCGATCTCGTCGGTGGCTCAGGCGGGCAAAGTCAAGACCGCGACCAAGAAAATAGCCGTAGCCCGCTCCCTTTACCAGGGGCTGGACCCGATTCTGACGCTTGATAGCACGTCCAAGGTCCAGTTGCTGGAGAAAGTTGAGCAACTGGCCCGTGCCAAAGATCCACGTGTGGCTCAGGTCATGGCAGGACTGGCCAGCGAATACGACGTGGTCATGGTGGCGCGTGCCGACGGTACGCTGGCAGCCGATGTACGCCCCCTGGTACGACTCAGCGTGACCGTTATTGCTGAACAAAAAGGTCGGCGTGAAGTCGGCTCTGCGGGCGGTGGCGGGCGGTTTGGCCTGGCTTATTTTGACGATGTCGTGATTGCCCAGTACGTTGATGAGGCCGTCAAGGCCGCGCTCACTAATTTGGAGGCACGTCCGGCACCGGCGGGCGAAATGACTGTAGTGCTTGGCCCCGGTTGGCCTGGCATTTTGTTGCACGAGGCGATTGGCCACGGGCTGGAAGGTGATTTCAACCGCAAGGGATCCAGCGCCTTCAGTGGTCGCATCGGTGAACGTGTGGCCGCCAAAGGCGTGACCGTGCTCGACGATGGCACGCTGACCGATCGCCGTGGTTCGCTCAATGTCGACGACGAGGGCAACACCACCCAGCGCAATGTGCTGATCGAGGACGGCATTCTGAAGGGCTATATCCAGGACGCCATGAACGCACGCCTGATGGGGGTCAAGCCGACCGGTAACGGCCGGCGCGAGAGCTATGCCGCCATTCCTATGCCGCGCATGACCAACACCTACATGCTGAACGGTGACAAGTCGCCCGAAGAAATTGTTGCCAGCATCAAAAAGGGTCTGTACGCCACCAATTTTGGCGGCGGCCAAGTCGACATCACCTCGGGCAAGTTTGTGTTTTCCGCC
>JBLHZH010000216.1:0-4810 GCA_047629695.1 Rhodoferax sp. | reverse complement strand
AGCGTGGCAGCAACCGCCCTGATGGCCTACCTCCAAGGTGAAAAAGCGCATGCCATCATCCGCGCCTATGGCTACGACCTATGAATTTTTTGACCTTGCCGGAGTTTGACCGCCATGCGCTGCCTGCCATCTGGCTGACGCTGGAGTTGGCGAGCCTGACCACGGCTTTATTGCTCCTCATCGCCACGCCGATTGCCTGGTGGCTTTCGCGTTCCAAGTCGGGTTGGCGCGGCCCCATTGCCGCTGTGGTGGCGCTACCGCTGGTGTTGCCGCCGACGGTGCTGGGCTTTTACCTGCTGGTAGCGCTGGGGCCAAATGGACCCATTGGCCAGTTCACCCAGGCGATGGGCTGGGGCACGTTGTCATTTACGTTTGCGGGTCTGCTGCTGGGCTCGGTGATTTATTCCATGCCGTTTGCGGTGCAGCCGATTTTGCATGCGTTTGAAGCCATCGGCGAGCGCCCTATGGAGGTTGCAGCCACCCTGCGTGCGCGGCCAATCGATGCCTTTTTTACGGTAGCGCTGCCGCTGGCACGACCCGGTTTTATCACCGCAGCCATTTTGAGTTTTGCCCACACCATTGGTGAATTTGGTGTGGTTCTGATGATTGGCGGCAACATTCCGGACAAGACCCGCGTGATCTCGACGCAGATTTACGGCCATGTGGAGGCCATGGAGTACGCACAAGCCCATTGGCTGGCGGGCGGCATGCTGGTGTTTGCCTTTACTGTGTTGTTGGGCCTGTCCCTGATGAACCGTAAAAACACCCGGGTCATGACATGAGCGCGCCCCTTAGCCGTCTCCGGCTCAAGCTCCATAAAGCCGACTTTGCGCTGGATGTGGACCTTGAATTGCCGGGCCAGGGCATCACGGTGTTGTTTGGTGTTTCCGGCTCGGGCAAGACCAGTTTGCTGCGCTGTGTGGCTGGACTGGAGCGCACGCCGGGCGCACTGGTGTTGATTGCTGGCGAGACCTGGCAGAACGACGCCACCGGCGTTTATCTGCCGACCTGGCAGCGCCCACTGGGTTATGTGTTTCAGGAGGCCAGCCTGTTTGAGCACCTGAACGTGCGGCGCAATTTGGAGTTTGGCTTGAAGCGTGCCAAGGGAGGGGCTAACACCTCGGCTTTGACTGCCGCCATCGACCTGCTGGGCATTGCCGCACTGCTGGAGCGCAAAACCAGTCAGTTGTCGGGCGGTGAGCGTCAGCGCGTGGCGATTGCACGTGCGTTGGCGACGCAACCCCGCTTGCTGCTGCTGGACGAACCGCTGGCTGCGCTCGACCACGCCCGTCGACAAGACATTCTGCCCTGGTTGGAGCGGCTGCGCGATGAGCTGAAAATCCCCATGCTTTACGTCACACACTCCTCGGACGAAGTAGCCCGGCTGGCAGACACCCTGGTGGTGCTGGACGCGGGCCAAGTCAAGGCCTGTGGTCCGGTAGCCGAGGTCTTGGCTGGACTTGATATTCCGGTGGTGTTGGGCGATGAGGCCGGTGCGTTGCTGTCGGCCCGCATTGAAGGGCGTGATGCTCTCTGGCATCTGGCGCAGCTGGCCTTTAACGGCGGCAGTCTCTGGGTCCGTGACACCGGTCTGCCGCTGGGGCGAGCGGTGCGCGTTCGGGTGTTGGCACGCGATGTCAGTATCGCCCTCGACAAACCCAGCCAGAGCAGCATTCAGAATCTGTTGCCTTGTGTGGTGCAGGCGATCGGCGCGGATACCCATCTTTCTCAAGCCCTGGTGCGCCTCCAGTGTGGCGAGTCAGTTTTGTTGGCCCGCGTCACCGCGCGTGCGGTGGACGCCTTGCAACTGTTCCCCGGTAAGCCAGTCTGGGCTCAGGTCAAGTCGGTAGCACTGGTGGAATAGCGGTCCTGCGACCGGTCGCTCCGCGCATAATTCCAGCTATGGAAACCAAATGGCTTGAAGACTTTGTCTCGCTAGCTGAAACGCGCAGTTTCAGTCGTTCAGCGCAATTGCGTCACGTCACGCAACCGGCATTCTCACGACGCATTCAGTCGCTGGAGGGCTGGGCCGGCACCGACTTAGTGGACCGCAGCAGCTACCCGACGCGACTGACTCCAGCTGGCGAGACGCTTTACTTGCAGTCGCTGGAGGTGCTGCAGGCGCTGCAAAGCGCGCGCGCCATGTTGCGCGGCCATGCCGCCAGCGGGCAGGACATGGTTGAGTTTGCCGTGCCGCACACCTTGGCGTTTACGTTTTTCCCGGCCTGGATGTCGGTTTTGCGCAATACCTTTGGCCCGATCAAAAGCAGCCTGATTGCGCTCAATGTGCACGACGCTGTGCTGCGTCTGGTCGAGGGCAGTTGCGACCTGCTGATGGCCTATCACCATCCGTCTCAGCCCTACCAGCTGGATGCTGCGCATTATGAGATGGTGAGTCTGGGCGAGGAGGTGATGGCGCCCTATGTCAGACCCGATGCCCGCGGTGCACCCTTGTTTCGCTTGCCTGGAAGCGCACGCCAGCCGCAGCCCTATCTGGCCTACGCCACGGGCGCCTATTTAGGCCAGATGGTCGAGTTGATACTCAAGCAGTCACGCACCGCCATCCATCTGGAGCGGGTCTACGAGACCGATATGGCCGAAGGCCTGAAGGCGATGGCGCGGGAAGGGCATGGCATTGCCTTTTTGCCTTTCAGTGCCGTGAAGCAGGATTTACTCGAGAAAAAACTGGTGCGTGCCGAACTCCCTGATCTGCCGGCGATGCAACTCACGATGGAGGTGCGAGCCTACCGCGTGCGGCCCTCGCTCCGCGAGCCCGGTAGCTCCGGCATTCAGACCAACCGCAGCGCCGGACCTGCGCCAAAACGCCAGGCGCAGGCGCTGTGGGCTTTTTTACAGGCACAGACCATCCCCGCTGTGACCTGAGTCCGGCGCCAGGCTTGCCGCATTTGCGAAAATACACCTATGACGACAAATACTCTGACCCTCATCCGCCCCGACGACTGGCATTTGCATGTGCGCGATGGCGACGCCCTGCACACCGTGGTGCCGCACACCGCCGCCCAGTTTGGCCGCGCCATCATCATGCCCAACCTACGTCCGCCGGTGACCACCACCGAGGCCGCGCTGGCTTACAAGGCGCGCATTCTGGCAGCGGTGCCGGCCGGTGTGCCGTTTGAGCCCCTGATGACGCTCTACCTGACCGACCTACTGCCGGCCGATGAAATAGCGCGCGCCCGCGACGCTGGCGTGGTGGCCCTCAAGCTCTACCCGGCCGGCGCCACCACCAACAGCGACGCTGGCGTGACCGATTTGCGTAAGACCTACAAAACTCTGGAGGCGATGCAGCGCGCCGGCCTGCTGTTGCTGGTGCATGGCGAGGTGACCTCACCTGAGATCGATTTGTTTGACCGCGAGGCGGTGTTTATCGACACCCAGCTGATCCCTTTGCGCCGTGACTTTCCCGAGCTTAAGATCGTCTTTGAGCACATCACCACCCGCGAGGCCGCGCAGTATGTGCTGGAGGCGGATCGTTTTACGGCCGCGACCCTGACCGCCCACCATTTGCTCTACAACCGCAATGCTCTCTTTACCGGTGGTATTCGGCCGCATTTTTATTGCCTGCCGGTGCTTAAGCGTGAGAGCCACCGGCTGGCGCTGGTGGCCGCGGCTACCTCCGGCAGCCCCAAGTTCTTTCTGGGGACCGACAGTGCGCCGCACCCGGCCCAACTGAAAGAGCACGCCAGTGGCTGTGCTGGCTGCTACACCGCGCACGCCGCTATCGAAATGTATGCCGAGGCGTTTGACGCCGCCGGGGCGCTGGACAAGCTCGAAGGCTTTGCCAGCTTCTACGGTGCCGACTTTTATGGCCTGCCGCGCAACACCAACCAGATTACCCTCAAGCGTGAAGCCTGGACGCCGCCCGAAAGCTTTGCCCTGGGCGAAGCCCAACTCAAGCCGTTGCGCTCGGGTGAAGCCCTGCCCTGGCAACTGTTGCGTTGAGGGACGTGCAGAGCACCCAACACCCATGTCTCTGCGAGGCCTCCATGACTTCCTGGGTTGCCGCGCTGCGCTCGCAAAGACGAAATCTCCGTGGTGCGTGCGAGGACCGAGGCGCTCTCTCGTCTCTGCGAGCGCAGCGTGGCTGTCCACAAGGAGTTAAGCGATGAACATCTTTCTGATTGACGCCGATAACCTGAGCGCCGGTGCCTGGGTGGACGAGGCTTTTCGTTTGTTGGAGGCGAGCGAGGGGTCGCTGCCGGTGCGCCGGGCCTATGGCAGTGCCGAGAACCTGAAGGGCTTGGCCGATGTGTTGCGGGTCTGGGCAGTGCGCCCCTTCGTCAACCTCTCCCTGACCAAAAACACCACTGACATTGCGCTGGCAGTGGACGCCATGGCGTTGGCCTGTCAGATCCCGGCGCCCCAGATGGTGGTGATTGGCTCGGGTGATGCCGACTTTGTGCCGCTGGTGGTGCGCTTGCGTGAGCGCGGCATCCGCATGGTTTGCGTGTCGGAGCGCAGCAAGATGGGGCGCGAAGCTGTCTCGGCTTATGACCGTGTCATTTTGGTCGGCCCCGAGCAGGCGCTGCATGAAGCCGTGTTGGCTGGTGTGCCGACGCTTGAGCGCAAACCCAGGAAGGCCGCCGTCAAAAAAGTCGTGGCAATCAAAGTGCCAGCCAAAAAGGTCGCGGTAAAAAAAGCCGTGGCCAAAGCGCGGGCAAGCAAAAACGTTGCCACCACGCCGGTGTCTGTGCCCGCGATAGAGGATCTGGCGGTGGCGCTTGACGCCGCCGTGAGCAGCGCCATCCCAGCCGCCACCGCATCAGCGTCGCCGATGGTCGATGTGGCTGCC
>JBLHZH010000215.1:0-4841 GCA_047629695.1 Rhodoferax sp. | reverse complement strand
CAGCGGCGCATCAATCCAGGCCTCACCCGGAGCCGGTATCTCGCGCGTTGTGCTGCCGGGCGTGCCCGGCTGATCGGCAATGGTCAGGTTACCGCGCAGCGGGTAGCCGGGCTCGACTACCTTGAGAGCCACTAGCTTGATACCGCCGCCCTGGGCGTCAGAGGCACGCCCCATGGTGGGAAAGCCCACGTTGTTCACCATATCAAGTCCGAGCGCCCGGGCTTTTTCTGCAAATATCGCCGGCGTCGGGTTGTCGCTGACGATGACGGCATCGCCACCCAGCAACTGCAGCGCATCGCGCTGCAAGCCACTTTTAAGCCGATCGGCAAAAAATCCGACCGCCGTCAGCGCAGCCACTGCCAGGGTGACGGCAACGATCAACAAGCGGAGTTCGCCCGAACGCAGATCGCGCCATAAAGAGCGCCAGCCAAGACGCCAAAAAGAAATATTCATGGCGCGACCTTAGCGCAGTCGGGCTCGGGGCGCCGACTGCGTCTGGTATTAGCCTGAAAAAAATATCTGATATTGACCGAGGGTCAAGGGGGCACATACCCTGATGTGCTGGCGCTATCGCCTAGGCGACAGCCACTAGCTCGCACCACCTGTCAGGATAGAAAGTGGGACTATCCAGCTTAAAAAACAGGAGACGACGACATGACCGAATCCATCCGTACCCCCGCCGTACAGGCCGGGCATTGGCTGGCAGATTTTTCTGCCGCGCTACAACACCGTGACACCGACGCCACGCTGGCGCTGTTTACCCAGGACAGCTACTGGCGCGACCTGGTGTCATGGACCTGGAACATCAAAACTATGGAAGGACCGAATCAGATACGCGCCATGCTGACGGCCACACTGGAGCAGGTCAACCCCAGCAACTGGGTGCTTGAGGGTGAACCGACCGAGGCTGATGGCGTAATTGAAGCCTGGTTCACTTTTGAAACCGGGGTCGGGCGCGGGCGCGGCCAGATGCGCCTGAAAGACGGCCATTGTTGGACGCTACTGACTACACTGGTTGAACTCAAGGGGTTCGAGGAGAAAAAAGGCGATACCCGGATCGCCGGCGCCGAGCACGGCGTGCAGCGCGGGCGCAAGAGCTGGGCCGAAAACCGCGCCGACGAGGTCGCCAGCCTAGGCTATAGCGTGCAGCCTCAGGTGGTGGTGATTGGTGGCGGACAAGGCGGTATTGTGCTGGGTGCGCGCCTGAAGCGCCTGGGCGTTCCAACCATCATCATCGAGAAAAACAAACGGGCCGGCGACAGCTGGCGCAACCGCTACAAGAGCCTGTGCCTGCACGATCCAGTCTGGTATGACCACCTGCCTTATATGCCGTTCCCAGACGACTGGCCGGTGTTTGCCCCCAAAGACAAACTAGGCGACTGGCTGGAGATGTATACCAAAGTCATGGATCTGAACTACTGGACCTCTACCCTGGCCCAGCAGTGCCGCTGGAATGGAGCGACCCAGACCTGGGAGGTGGTGGTGGAACGCGAAGGCCAGCAAGTTATTCTGCGCCCCAAAGAGCTGGTGATTGCACTGGGGGTCTCGGGCTATGCCAATGTGCCCAAGGTGGCCGGTGCCGAATCTTTTGTGGGCGACCAGCACCACTCCAGCCAGCACGTCACCTCCGAGCAGTACCAAGGCAAAAAATGCGTGGTGCTAGGCTCCAACAACTCAGCCCACGACATTTGTGCAGCGCTTTGGGAGGCCGGTGCCGACGTCACCATGGTGCAGCGCTCCTCCACTCACATTGCGCCGTCCAAGGCCCTCATGGAACTGGCACTGGGGGGCCTGTACAGCGAGCAGGCCATCAAAAATGGCATCGATCACCACAAGGGCGACCTGATATTTGCCTCGGTGCCCTACAAGATCATGCACACCTTCAACATCCCAGTCTATGACGAGATGCAGCGGCGTGAAGCAGACTTTTATGCGCGACTGAAAAAAGCCGGTTTCCTACTGGACTTTGGCGCCGATGGCTCGGGCCTGTTCATGAAGTACCTGCGCCGAGGTTCAGGCTATTACATTGACGTGGGCGCCAGCGAACTGGTGGCCGACGGCAGTGTCAAACTCAAAAGCGGTGTCAACATTGAACACGTCAACCCGCAATCCGTCACCCTGAGTGATGGCAGCGAGCTACCGGCCGACCTGATTGTCTACGCCACCGGTTACGGCTCTATGAATCACTGGCTTGCCAACCTGATCTCACCCGAGGTGGCAGACCAAGTGGGCAAGGTTTGGGGCCTAGGCTCGGATACGCCCAAAGATCCCGGTCCGTGGGAAGGCGAGTTGCGCAATATGTGGAAGCCGGGTCAGGTGCCGCATCTGTGGATTCATGGCGGCAACCTGCACCAGAGTCGCCATTATTCGCAATTTTTATCGCTGCAACTGAAAGCCCGCATGGAGGGCCTGGCGACCCCGGTTTATGGCCTTGCCGAAGTCCACCATGCACGCTGATAGCTAATTCTTCTCTGCAAGGCCGCAGGCCGTGGCAGCCCATGAACCACCTGGATTACCGCGCTACGCTCGCAAAGACACGGTTGTTGCTGCTAATTCCGGCTGCAGCTGCAGGCGCTCGGCACCGGTGTAGCAAAGAAAGCGTTTGTTGGTGGCCCGACCGATAGTGCAAAGGCCCATGCGCTGTGCCACATCAAACCCCATCTGGGTAATGCCACTGCGAGACACCACAATCGGCACCCCCATCTGAGCCGACTTGATGACCATTTCGCTGGTCAAACGACCGGTGGTATAAAAAACTTTATCCTGCCCGCTCAGAGATTCGGTCTGCATCCACATCCAGCCGGCAATGGTGTCTATGGCATTGTGGCGCCCCACGTCCTCCACAAACACCAACATGGTCTCAGCCCGGAACAAAGCACAACCATGTACCGATCCGGCGGATTTATAGGTACTCTCTTGCAGGCGAATCGCGTTGATCAGACCATACAGCTGCGTTTGCGTCAGCTCAGCCGGTGGCAGCACCAGCTGATCGACCTCGGCCATCAGGTCACCAAAGACGCTGCCTTGGCCACAACCGGTGGTGACCACCCGTTTGGCGGTACGCGCTTCAATGTCAGAGATGCCAGCACGGGTCTTGACCGCTGCCGCACCGACCTCCCAATCCACCGTGATCGACTCGACTTCCTGCACCGATTGCACCAGCCGCTGGTTACGCAAAAAGCCCAGCACCAGCAGCTCTGGGTGCGCACCCAGGGTCATCAGGGTGACGAGTTCACGCTTGTCGACATAGACCGTCAACGCACGCTCGGCCGGAACCGAGACCGTCGTGCGTTCGCCCCACTCATTAACTGCCGTCACTTCACGCGTCAGCGGCGCATGAGCTTGCGTCAGGTAAGGTAACGCCTGGGACGTTGCTTTCAAGTCAGTCTCAGGCTTGCGCCGGTCGCTGGACCGGAGTCAACGCTACCGGCGGTGTAGGCAGAGGTGTGCGCTGGGCAGGAATCTTGCCATCCTTAATATCGTCATACCAGAGCGAATGGTGTTCCTTGGCCCAGGTTTCATCAACATAGCCGGTCCGCATTGCCTTGTAAGCGCCCTTCATGCCAATGGTGCCCAGATAGATATGACCCAGAAACATCGCCATCATCAGCACGGTGGCTACCGCGTGAACCATGTGCGCAATCTGCATGGTGCTGCGTTCATAAATTAGATATGGAATAAGGCGATCCATCACCAGTCCCGAGCCGATCACGATCAGACCCAGAAAAAATACGCCCCCCCAGAACACCACTTTTTCACCCGCATTAAAGCGGTCCGAGGCCACCTCTTCGCCGCTGAGCATACCGCCGGCTTTCTTGATCCAGGTCAGGTCTTCCTTACGCGGGTAGTTGTCTTTAAGGAAGGTAAAAAACACCACCGCCAAAGACAAAGCAAACAGCGGGCCAGCAAAGTTGTGCACGTTTTTAAGCGCATAGCTCAGCCAGCCAAACAAGGTACTGCCCATGACGGGCAGCAAGAAGAACTTGCCAAAGGCCATCACCACACCCGACACCGCCAGCAGCACAAAAGCAATGGCATTGCTCCAATGGGCTGAGCGCTCAAACGCAGTGAAACGCTCGATCTTGTTCCCGGTCTCGCTACCATGCAATGAAATACTGCCTTTGCGCCAGTAGAACAGGCCAATCGCCAGCGCTACCATCATCAGCAAGGCGCCGCCATAGGGAATAAGCCAGTTGTTGCGCACCTGACGCCAAGCATCGCCGGCATTGGTCAAACGTGAGCCCGGGTATTGCACAAAGGGCTGAATCAGGTTGCCGGCCTCAGGCGCCTGGCTTTTGGGCAGGCTACTGAAACCAGTGACCCCAGCACCCACTTGGCGCCACATCGGCGCATTGTTACCGGGTTGCACCTTCATGCGCTCGCCGTTGCTTTGCGTGGCATAGCCCGGGTCTTCACTGGCCGCGGGTTTAACCTCAAAAATATTCTGACTCTGGATGCCGCCACTGTTGGCGGGCACTGCAGGCGCCGGGCTCTGTGCCAGAGCACTAACAGCCACCAGCAGCAAGGACAGCGCGACAGAAAGAAGTTTATTCATCAGGATCTCCCTTCAGTTCATCCGGCTGTAGTCGTCTTGCCCACGCTGGGTACGGGCCTTCATGTGCGAGGCCCAGCTGGTCTTGTCACCCTGCTTCCAGTCCTGGTTGGCATAGGATTTGCCAGTGCCGTTATAGGGCGCCACATCAAGCTTGCCGGCGCCCAGGGTTTGCGGCGTCTCGCCACAAGCCGACAGTAGCATCACCAGACCCGCAATCCAAAGTGTGTGCTTCATGATTTCGCTCCTTTGGGCGCCGCCACGGTCGGCGTACCCACTTGCCGTGAGC
>JBLHZH010000214.1:0-4889 GCA_047629695.1 Rhodoferax sp. | reverse complement strand
GCCCCATTCAAACGCCGTCTTGTTGTTTTCTACGGCGACGGCATTAAGTTCAATGGCCCGCAAGAGCGAGACTTTTTGCAGCGGAATCCAGCCTTTCTGCCAGGCAAAGCCCAGCAGCATCGGGTTGGTGTAAATGCTGTCACCCATCAGTTGGGTCGCAGCGGCGTCGGCGTTCAACGCGCCCACCGCCGCCAGCCCGACCGCCTGCACCACGCTGGCGACGCAGGCGTCGGCCGGATTCACCCAGTTAGCGTTGGTTACAAAAGCCGCTGTGGGGGTGGCGTGTGAGTTGAGTGCGACATGGGTGCGCCCAGTGCGCATGCGCAGCAGACTGTCCTTGGCCGCCGCCACAATCGGATCGCAGCCAATAATGAGGTCCGCCGCCGCCATGCTGACGCGGGTGGTGCGAATCGCCCCCTGACTGGCGCCGATCAGCACATGGCTCCAGGTCGCGCCACCCTTTTGGGCCAGCCCTCCCGCGTCCTGCGTCACGATGCCCAAGCCCTCCAGATGCGCGGCTACGCCCAGTAACTGACCAATGGTGATGACGCCAGTGCCACCGACACCGGCCACCACAATTCCCCAGACTTGGCCGTCGTCGCCCTGCACAGCAGGCAACAGCGGCTCCGGCAAGACGCCCAGATCAAACGGCGATGGCCCCTGGCCTTTTGCCTTTTTCTTAAGTTGTCCGCCCTCGACCGTGACAAAGCTCGGGCAAAAGCCCTTGACGCAAGAGTAATCCTTGTTGCAGGTACTCTGGTTGATCTGGCGCTTGCGCCCGAACTCAGTCTCCAGCGGCTCCACACTCAGACAATTGCTCTGCACGCCGCAATCGCCACACCCCTCACACACCAGTTCGTTGATGACAACCCGCTTGGCCGGATCCACCAAGCTGCCCCGCTTGCGCCGGCGGCGCTTCTCTGTCGCACAGGTCTGGTCATAAATAATGACGGTCGTGCCCTGGATCTCCCGGAACTCGCGCTGAATGCGGTCGAGCTCGTCGCGGTGCTGCACGGCGACCCCCTCGACCAGGGTAATGTCCTCGTATTTTTCAGGCTCATCTGTCACCACCACAATTTGTGCCGCGCCTTCGGCCCGCATGCTCTGGGCAATTTGTGCCACTGAATGACCTTCCGGGCGCTCACCAATCTGCTGGCCACCGGTCATGGCCACGGCGTCGTTGTAGAGAATTTTGTAGGTGATATTGACGCCAGCAGCAATGCTCTGGCGTACGGCCAGCAAGCCGCTGTGAAAGTAAGTGCCATCGCCCAGGTTGGCGAACATGTGCTGGTCTTTGCTGAACGGCTGCTGGCCGACCCAGGGCACGCCCTCGCCGCCCATTTGCGTGAAGCCCACCGTAGCACGGTCCATCCAGATGGTCATGAAGTGGCAGCCGATGCCAGCCATGGCGCGCGAGCCTTCCGGCACTTTGGTACTGGTGTTGTGCGGGCAACCGGAGCAGAACCAGGGTTGCCGGTCGGCACCGGCGACGGCGCCCAACTCAAGCACCTGCATGGCGCTTTCCTTGGCCGTCAAAATTGCCAGTTGCGCGTCCATGCGAGAAACAATGTCGGCCGGCACACCGAGTTTTTTGAGGCGCTGTGCAATGGCACGGGCAATGAGGGCGGGCGACAAGTCGGCATTGGCGCGCAGCAGCGTGTTGGCGGTCGGGTTCGAGTTGGACCACTCGCCCCCTGAAAAATCGCCTTCCCCCTCATTGAACTTGCCCAGCACATTGGGCCGCACATCGGCGCGCCAGTTGTAGAGTTCCTCCTTGATCTGATATTCAATGACCTGGCGCTTTTCCTCGATCACCAGAATTTCCTGCAGGCCGGTGGCAAACTCGCGGGTCAGCTGCGCCTCCAGTGGCCAGACCACAGCCACCTTATGCAGGCGTAGTCCGATTTGCTGACAAGTGGCATCGTCCAGTCCCAGGTCGACCAGAGCCTGGCGCGTGTCGCTGAAGGCCTTGCCGCTGGCAATCAGGCCAAGGCGGTCGTTAGGACCTTTGATGACGTTGTAGTTGAGACGGTTGGCACGAATATAGGCCAGTGCCGCATACCATTTGTAATGAAACAGGCGGGCTTCCTGCTCCAGCGCGTGGTCGGGCCAGCGAATATGCAGGCCACCGGGCGGCATCTCGAAGTCGGTCGGAATTTTAATTTGTACCCGGTCCGGGTCAATCATGGCGCTGGCACTGGATTCGACAATTTCCTGAATCGTCTTCATGCCGGCCCAGACACCCGAAAACCGGCTCATCGCGAAAGCATGGATCCCTAGGTCCAGAATCTCCTGCACCGTGGACGGAAAAAAAACCGGTAGGCCACAGGCTTTGAAAATGTGGTCACTCTGGTGCGCCGCCGTCGAGCTTTTGGAAATATGGTCGTCGCCCGCGACCGCAATCACACCGCCCCAGGCGGTGGTGCCGGCCATATTGGCGTGCTTGAAGACATCGCTGCAGCGATCCACACCCGGCCCCTTGCCGTACCAGATACCAAACACGCCATCAAACTTGTTGCTGCCAGGCGGCGCAAAACCCAATTGCTGGGTGCCCCACAAGGCAGTGGCGGCCAACTCTTCATTGACGCCCGGCTGAAAAACAATGTTTTGCGCCTTGAGATATTTCTCGGCCTTGACCAGGGCCTGGTCATAGCCGCCCAGCGGAGAGCCACGGTAGCCGCTGATGAAACCTGCCGTGTTTTTGCCAACCTGCTGATCACGCACCCGCTGCAGCATGGGCAGTTTGACCAAGGCCTGAACGCCGCTCATGAAAGCGCGTCCGTAGTTGAGTGCGTATTTATCGTCGAGTGAGACGGTTTCCAGGGCGTGGCGAATATGCGAGGGCAGCGGTGCATTCATTTTTATGGGTCTCCAGAAGAGTGAGCAGAGCCTGTCACTGAACAGAAAGTGTAGGCCCCCAGCCCGGATATGTCTTTGCTTTATTTGCGCAAAATCGACTAAGCTTGGCAAGAATCTTGCGAAAAATTACAGCTAATGGAAACACTCGACAAATTTGACCTCGCCATCCTGAGTGAGTTACAGGCTGATGGCCGCCTCAGCAACACCGAACTGGCCTCACGCGTCGGCCTCAGTGCAGCGCCCTGCTGGCGCCGCGTGCGCGCACTCGAAGAGGCCGGCTTCATCAAAGGCTATAGGGCCGTGATTGACCGCCACAAAATCGGACTCGGGGTACTGGCCTTTGTCCGGCTCGACGCCGACCGCAACGCCGGCACCGTGCTGCGTATGCTGGAAGAGGCGATACGCGCCATTCCTGAAGTGGTGAGTTGCCACTATATCAGCGGCACCGACACCTTTGAGTTACAGGTAGTGAGCCGCGACCTCAACAGCTTCAGTCAGTTTGCACGCGATGTGCTGATCAACCTGCCGCACGTGAAAGACCTGCACACCAGCTTTTCGCTGGGCGAGGTCAAAACCAGCAGCGCACTCCCCTTGGGGCACTTGCAATCCCCGCCCCCTAAGCGCAGCAACTCCTGACGCCCTCGTTTCTGCAAGGCCGCAGGTCATGGCAATCCATACACCCGGACTTGCTGGATTGCCACGTCATTCCTCCAAAGACGAAGACAACGTCTGGAAAGACAAACAGTACTCACACCATCTGCGCGATTGCCTTGCGAAAGCGGGCCAGTGACAGGGCAAACAACGTGACGCCTATTAGGCGGTGTTCGGAAAGTCAGTGGAGCCACTTCATGACGCCAGCGATGTGTACAAAGCCCAGAAATTGGATGTCGAGCTTGTCAAAGCGCGTGGCCATACGGCGAAAGACCTTCATGCGTTGGAATAGGTTTTCAACCAAGTGGCGCGCCTTGTAGCGGTGCTTGTCCAGGACACGCGGATTTTTGCGGTTGGCCTTGGAAGGGATGATGACCTGCATGCCTTGCGCCTGGGCGATCTGGACAATTTTGTCCGAGTCGTAGGCCTTGTCAGCCAGAAGAGCCTTGGCCGCCAACCCATCAAGCAATTCGGGCACCGGCTTGGAATCATGGCGCTGGCCCGGGGTCAGTACAAAGCGCAGCGGGTTGCCCAAGGCGTCGCAGACGGCGTGGATTTTGGTGTTGAGCCCGCCGCGCGTGATGCCAATAGCCTGAGGGCCGCTTGTTTTTCGAGCACCTGCCGAGGCCTGATGCGCCTTGCAGCGAGTCGAGTCCACCATCATCTCCTGCAGGTCGGGTGGCTGCACCTCTTGGAAAAGGCGTTCGAAATGCCCCTCGCCGCACCAGTAGGCGTAACGCTGGTAAACCACATTCCATTTGCCCCGCCGCTCGGGAAGGTCACGCCAGGCGGCGCCCGTACGGTCCATCCGTAGCAGGGCATTGAAAAACGTCCTATGTACCCCGCCGGGGCGACCCTTGCAAGGCGGTAGCCGCAGAGCAATTCGCTCCCACTGCACACCGATGAAACTATGCCGTTCTTGAGTCATTGGGCGGGCCAAAACGGCTGATTACACCGCTGACGCAGCGCTCAAAAAGCGTGCAGCGGTCATGCGACGCTTTTTCCTGAAGTGGTCCAACATCAGCATCAAACTTTCCGAACACGACCTAGTTTTTTCGAGTGCGGCAAGCAGCGCTGCGCGCTGTCAAGGTCGCTCTCTCGTTACGCCACCACGGCCAGCGCAGCCTGGTAATTGACTTCTTGCTGCGCCACCTGAACCTCAGCGCCACTCACCGCCTGCTACCAGCGGGCCAGCACCTCATCGCGCTGCGCCTGCAGGCTCTCGATTTGCATTTGCGCAAGGGGTTGCCCGACTTTGACAAAGTCACCCTTCGACACCCAGATTTTTTCTATGCGGCCCGCGAGTTGGGTGGCCACCGCAATCTCGGTGGCGTCAATGCGGCCATTGCCGCTGACAAAACTGGCACCCGAGCCTTGGA